>CANJKQ010000052.1 GCA_947474905.1 Pseudomonadota bacterium
GGCGAGCGGCGCCGCTCGCCCTTGCCCCGCCCGCGCGGCGTCGGCGCGCGGCGGGCGCCGCCCCGGGCAAGATCGGCGAGAAGATTGTTGGGCAGCGCCGCCAGCGCGGCGGCGAGGACGAGATCGTCGGGCGGCAGTGGTTCAACCGTTGCGTCGGCATCGCGGTCAGGCGCATCGGTCGGTGGTGGTGGGGTCGGCGGTGCTTCGGCCTCGGTTGATGGCGCATCAATGTCGGGCGGCAGGCGCGTGGCGCGCGGCCCCAGCACCAACGCCGCCGCAAGCGCGACATCGGCTTCCTCGATCGTAGGCCGCCCCGCCAGCGCCGCCGCTGCCCGTGCCGCGCGCAACGCCAGCACGGGCGCGCGCATCGAATCGATCCCCAGAATCGCCGCCGTCGCCGCAATCGCTTCGACCACCTCGTCGTGAACCGCTACCGCCCGCAGCGGCGGGAGCGGCTCAAGCACTGCTTCAACCGGCCGCACGCCCGCCAGATCGAGGTGAAGCGCCAGCCGTTCGGCCAAAGCGGGGGCGACGGCATCGTCATCCTCCGCCCCCTCATCAAAAGCGAGCACCACGAACCGCGCCGCCGCCTCGCCCTCGTCCAGCGCCGCAGCCAGGCGCGCCGCGACGCCGTCGCTCAGTCGCTCGGCCATCGGCACGATCAGCAGCCCGCCCGCCACGTCCGCCAGCAGACCCGGCTGATGCACCGGCACGCCCCGCGCCAACGTCGCGGCCAGATCGAGCCCGCCGGTCAATCGCTCCTCATCGACCGACAACGGCAATCGCCGTACCGGCGCGCCCGGTGGCAGTGCGGCAACCAGCGTTGCGATGATCGCGTCGGCCGTCAGCGCGCCGCCGCGCACCAGCATACCGCCCAGCCCCGGCGCCATTGCCAGCAACCGGGCGGCGGCAAGCGCGTCGGTCACGCGAAACGCTCAGCCAGCACGCGCTCGATCCGCGCGGTCGATCCGGTATCGTCGAGCACATTCTTGCGCAGCCGGTGGCGGAGCGCCATCGGCGCGACGCGCTGCAGATGCGCGGCCCTGGCTTCGGTCTCCCCCTCCAGCGCTGCCAGTGCCCGCGCCGCGCGCATCAGGGTCAACTCGCCCCGCAAACCATCTGCCCCGACCGCAACGCACAGCTCGGCTGCCTCGCTTAGCAAAGCGTCGGGCACCTTTACTTCGGGCAACAGCGCCCTGCCCTGTGCGATCCGCTTCAGCGTCTTGCGCTCGGCGGGTTTCCACTTGGCGGCGAACTCGGCAGGGTTCTGCTCAAAGGCGTCGCAGCGCTTCAGGATTTCGACCCGGCTCTTCACATCCTGCGGTGTGCGCACCTCGACCGACAGGCCAAAGCGATCGAGCAATTGCGGGCGTAACTCGCCCTCTTCCGGATTGCCGCTGCCGATCAGCACGAAGCGCGCATTGTGCCGCACCGACAGTCCTTCCCGCTCGACGACATTCTCGCCCGATGCTGCGACATCAAGCAACAGGTCGACGATATGATCCTCCAGCAGGTTGATTTCGTCGATATAGAGGAAACCGCGATGCGCGCGGGCAAGCAGGCCCGGCTCAAACGCCTTTTCCCCTGCCCCCAGCGCGCGTTCCAAATCGAGCGCGCCGACCACCCGGTCCTCGGTTGCGCCGAGCGGCAGGTCGACGAACGGCACCGCCATCGTCGCCGCGCCGTTCTTGTGAAGCTCGGGCGCGGGACAAGTCTCGCCGGTTTCGGGGTTGCAATTATAGCGGCAGCCCTTCACCGCGGGGATGGGCGGCAGCAGCTGCGCCAGCGCCCGCGCCGCCGTCGACTTGCCGGTGCCCCGGTCGCCGAATACCATTACCCCGCCGATGCGGGCATCGACCGCCGCGATCAACAAGGCCAATTTCATCTCGTCCTGAGCGACGATCGCGGAGTAAGGAAAGGATATGCCCACCGGGCAACCGTAACACGGGTTGGACGTTCATCAAACTGGACAGGTGATGGCCAAGTGATTTCTCCTCCGGTTCTTGCAGCAATCGCCTGGGCAGTGGTGCTGGGCTTTGGCGGCGCGCTGATGACGCCGATTGAGGCGTGGTATTCTGGCTTGCGCAAACCCGCGTGGCAGCCGCCCGACTGGCTGTTCGGCCCCGCCTGGACGATCATCCTGGCGCTGGCGGCATGGGCGGGCGTGATTGCCTGGCACGCGGCCAGATCGGCGGATGACCAGCGCACAATCCTGATCGTTTTCCTCGTCAACGGCCTCTGCCATTTCGCGTGGAGCCCCTTGTTCTTCCGCCTGCGCCGCCCCGATTGGGCGCTCGTCGAGGTGGTGTTTCTATGGACGTCATTGGTTGCGATGATCGTGGGGCTGTGGCCGATTTCGCAAATGGCGGCGCTGATGATCCTGCCCTATCTCGCCTGGGTTAGCTTCGCTGCCGCGCTCAACCGCGCGATCGTGCGGCTCAATCCCTCATTTGGTGGCCGGTAACCGCTTGGGGGCAAGCGCGAATGGGTGTATCGTCGATGGTCCGACAAGGAAGGAAATAACCGCCCCATAAGCCCGAGAGGATCACGCCCATGCCCGCCATTGACGCCGCCCGTCCATCGCTTGCCGCACCCCAGATCGAGGTACGCCGCATTGGTTTTAAGGATGTCGGCTGGGCACTGGCGGAAGGATGGCGCGATTTTCGGGCCAAACGCGGCGACCTCATCTTTGCCGGGCTGCTTTATCCGGTCATCTGCCTGATCGCGATCGTTACCACCGTCAACGATCCGCTGCTGCCGCTGTTTTTCCCGCTGGTGGCGGGCGTGTCGATCGCCGGCCCCGCCGTGGCGAGCGGTTTTTACGAACTTGCCCGCCGCCGTGAGGATGGCGAGGATGCAAGTTGGTCGCACTTTCTTGACCCCCTCAAAGGGCGCAGCCGCTTGCCGCTCCTGCTGCTGACGATGATGCTCGCCGCATTGTTCGTCGGCTGGCTGCTCGCTGCTTATGTCATTTACGATGCGATCTTCGCGGGAAGCGCGCCGATGCATATCAGCGATGCCTTGCCGCGCCTGATCGGCAGCAGCGAGGGCGTGTCGCTGATCGTCATCGGCAATCTGGTCGGCCTTGGCTTCGCCATCGTCACGCTGGTGACGAGCTGGCTGTCATTCCCGATGGTGGTCGACAAGCCCGTCGATGCGCTGACCGCCGTGGAAACCTCGCTGCGCGCGGCGCGGGTCAATCTGGCCACGTTGACCGGCTGGGGACTGTGCGTCGCGCTATTGCTGCTGGTGGGGACGATCCCGCTGGGGATTGGTCTCGCGGTGGTGCTGCCATGGCTGGGCTATGCGACATGGCACCTCTATACGCGGGTGGTGGCGCGGTGATCCAAGCCAACTCACGTCACCCCGGCCCCTTCGACGCCGCCTGCGGCGTCGCTCAGGACAGGCTTGAGCCGGGGTCCCGCTATTATTCCCAGCGGTTGAAGAAGAAGCGGGACCCAGGGTCGAACCCGGGGTGACGAATCAACTTTGTGGCTACCTCCCCAGCGGCATTTGCAGGAATTGCCGGAGCAGCTTGACCCGCTCCTCCAGCTTGGCGCGATAGGGGGCGTCGGCGGACGCCAGACGCAGCGCGATTTGCAATTGCGCCAGCGCGGCTTGCCCCTGCCCCGCCGCAATCAGCGCCACGCCGAGGAAATAATGCGGCCCCGGATGTGTCGGCGCGAGCGCCATCGCCCGGTTAAAAGCATAAGTCGCCGCCGGCGACAGCGTGTCGCCATCGCTTGCCGCCAAGGCACGCCCCAAAGCGGTCCACAGCGCGATATTGTCGGGATGCGCCTGCGTGCCCCCCAGCAGCGCGCGTGCCGCTGTGCGCGCTTCGCCCGCGCGCAGCAAAGCATCTGCCGCACCCAGATATTCGGTGCCATTGTGGTAGGCGCCAAACATCTGGTCGCGCATTTCGGCTTCGTCGGGCTCGATCGCGGTCGCCGCTGCGGCGGGAGTCGCGAGATGCTCGGGCAAATCGGGTCTCCCCTGCAGCGCATAACCCGTCGCCGCAAGCACTAGCGCCGCGCCGACGCTGGTCCAGGCAAGGCGCGGCACGCCCAGCGCCCATAGCGCCGCCGCCGCCGCCACCCCCAGCGCCGCTAGCATCACCCAGCCCATCAGGCGCGCCCCTTGCGCTTGAAGCTGCCGCGCGCCAGCCACAGGCCCAGCGCGATCAGCGCGAGGGGCGCCAGCCACAGCCCCAGCGTCGCCGCCGACCATGGCGGGTCATAGGTTACATAATCGCCATAGCGTTCGACCAGCCATTGCCGGATCGCTTCGGGCTTTTCCCCCGCCGCGATGCGTTTGCGCACCATTGCGCGCATATCGGCCGCCATTTCCGCGTCCGAATCGGCGATCGACTGGCCCTGGCACACGACGCAGCGCAGCGTCAGCATCAGCGCCTTGGCCTGCGCTTCCTGCTTCGGGTCGCTGAGCTGGGTGTTGGCCAGCGGCGCGGGCGGCAGGTTCGAATCGGCCAGTGCCGGTGCGGCGGCGAACAGGGCCAGGGCGATAATGGCGCGCTTCATGCCCCTGCCTTCACCTTGGCGGCGATGTCGGCAATATCCTCATCCCGGATTGCACCGATATGCTGGAGCAATATGTGCCCCTGGCCATCAATGACAAACGTCTCGGGCACGCCTGACGACCCCAGCGCCAGCTGCACCGAGCTGTCCGGGTCATTGCCGATCGCGCTATAGGGATCGCCATAGCGCGCCAAAAACGCCTGGATATCGCCGGGGCGGTCGCGGATGGCGGCGGCGTCGATCTCAATCCCCATCGCCCGCAACCGGGCAAGTTGCGGTGCTTCCGCCGCGCAAGGGATGCACCAGCTGGCGAACACATTGAGCAGGCGGGGCTTACCCTTGTGGAAATCCGCGCTGGCCAGCCCCGGCTTGCCCGGCAGCATCGGCGGCAGAGCGAAAGCGGGCAGCGCTTTGCCCACCATCGCCGACCGCACATCGCGACTTGCCGGCTGATAGAGACCCTGTGCAATGACGAACAACAACATCGCAAAGGCGGCCAGGGGCAGCCAGATCACCAGCCGCCTCATGCAAACGCCTCCTCTGCCAGCCGCGCCCGTCGCGCCACCCGCCAGTCGCGCAGCACCCGGCCGATCAGCGCCAGCGCGCCGCCCAGCGCGATCAACCCGCCGCCCGCCCAGATCAGCGTTACGAACGGCTTCCACCACAGGCGCAATTGCCAGCGGCCATCAGGCGCCCGCTCGCCAAGCACCGTGTAAAGCTGGCCATCGAGCGGCGTGGCGATGGCCGACTCGCTCGTTACCGTCTGCGGATTGGCGAAAAAGCGCGATTGTGGCTGCAGTGGGAAAGGCTCCCCTTCGGGCGTGCCATCGCCGCTGATGCGCCGCGCGATCAGCGTTGCCTGCAGGGCCGACCAATTGGGGCCAATGACGGGGGCGATCTTGGTCAGCGTCACTTCATAGGGGCCGACGCGCTTGGGCTCGTTAAAGCCCGCTGCGACCAATGTTTCCTTGGTAAACGCGGTTTCCGACGCCATGCCCGCCACGCTGACCGCGACACCCAGATGCGCGATCACCATGCCCCAGATCACCAGCGGGGTGCGGCGCACATCGCGCTTCCACAAGGGCGCGACGCTGGCCACCGCCAGCCCCGCCGCCAACGCCATGCCCAGCATCGGCATCAAGCCCATATCAGGCGCAAGCGCCGCCAGGCTGGCCAGCGCGAATGCCGCGACCCCCACCGGAATGGTGACGCGTTGCGCCAGCGGGTTCAGCCCATCGCGCCGCCAGCGCAGCAGTGGCCCCGCCGCCATGAAGGCAAACAGCGCCAGCGCGATGGGGCCCGTCGTCTTGTTGAAAAAGGGTGGCCCGACCGACAGCTGCACCCCCATCGCCGCCGCAACGATCGGGTAAAGCGTGCCGATCAACACCACGCCGAGGATGACCGACAGCAGCAGATTATTCGCCACCAACGCGCCTTCGCGGCTGACGAGTTCAAAGGTCGATCCCTGCCGGATCGTGCCGACGCGCAGCCCGAACAACGTCATCGCGCCGCCGATGTAAATCACCAGCAGCGCCAGGATGAACGTGCCGCGCCGCGGATCGACCGCAAAGGCATGGACGCTCGTCAAAATGCCCGATCGCACCAGGAAGGTGCCGATCATCGACATCGAGAAAGCCACCACCGCCAGCATGATCGTCCATGCCCGCAAGCCATCGCGCGCCGCCAGCACATTGACCGAGTGGAGCAGCGCCGTTGCCGCCAGCCACGGCATCAGCGAGGCATTCTCGACCGGATCCCAGAACCACCAGCCGCCCCAGCCAAGGATATAATAGGACCAATAGCTGCCCGCAGTGATGCCGATCGTCAGGAAAATCCACGCGCCCAGCACCCAGGGCCGCATCGCCCGGGCAAAGGCCGGCCCCACATCGCGCGTCACCATCGCGCCCACTGCAAAGGAAAACGCCACCGAAATGCCGACATAACCAACGTACAGCGTCGGCGGGTGAAAAGCGAGGCCGGGGTCCTGCAGCAGCGGGTTCAGGCCGTTGCCGTCGGGCGGCGACGGGTTGAGCCGCGCGAACGGGTTGGAAGAGAACAGCAGAAAGGCATAGAAACCCAGCGCAATCGCCGCCTGCGCGCCCAAGGTCGCGATCAGCGTCCGTGCCGCCAACCGATGCTCCAGCACCGCAACCGCGCCCCCGGCGAGCCCCAGGATGGTCACCCAGAGCAGCATCGACCCTTCATGGTTCCCCCAGGTGCCCGCAATTTTGTAGATCAATGGCTTGGCCGA
>CANJKQ010000053.1 GCA_947474905.1 Pseudomonadota bacterium
CGAAACCCGCGACATAGGCATCGCGTTTCGCCGTCACCAATTGCACCTGCGCGTTGAGCAATTCCTGCTCCGCGTTCAAGATTTCCAATATCGTGCGGTTGCCGACGCTGTTTTCGGCGCGCACGCCCTCGAGCGAGAGCTTATCGGCGTTCACCGTCACCACCGACGATTGAATGACGTCGAGCGAGGATTGCCACACCGCATAGGCCGAGCGCGTTTGCGCAACGACGCCGCGTTCGGCCTCGGTCACGCCCTCAATTGCCTGGGTCCGCCGATCCCGCGCCTGGCGGATTTGCGCCGAGGGTCGCCCGCCCTGATAAAGCGGGATGCTGAGCTGTACGCCGCCCTGCGCGGCATTGCCCGACTGCTGCACGCCAAAGCCGGACACGCGCAGCGAATCCAGATAGTTATAATAGCTGGTACCCGCGAACAGCTGCAGCTTGGGGAGGCGCTGGCCAAGCGCGGCCTTTTCATCGAACCCGGCCGCATCCGCCTGTTTGCGCGAGGCAAGCAACGCCGGATTGTCATGCAGCGCAACCTCAACCGCCACATCGGGGTTCAGCGGCAGATTGGGCAAATCCGGTGGCGGCGCCAGCGACCCCGGCGCGCTGCCGACCAGGCGAACATAGCTTTCCCTGCTGGAAATCAGCCGCGCCTGCGCGCTTTGCAATTGCGATCGCGCGAGCGCCAGCCGCGCCTCCGACTGGGCGACATCGGTGCGGGTCAAGTCGCCGACCTGAAAGCGATCCTTTGACGCCTGCAGGTTGACTTCGAGCACTTTCACATTCTGCTGATTGAGCGAGACAATCGCTTCATCGCGGATCACGTCCATATACGCGCCGACCACGGCGGTGAAGAGGTCGGATTCGGTGCGGCGCAGCGAATCCCGGCCGGCATCGACCCGCGTCTTTGCCGCATTCACGCTGTTGCGCACCTGACCGCCGCTGTAGATCGGCAAGGTGGTTTGCGCTTGCGCCGTCACCTGTCGCAGCGGCGAGGCGAAGTTGTTCGACGCGATCAGGACATTTTCCTGATACGCGCTTTGCAGCGTCACTTGCGGCAGGCCATTGGCGCGCGCGATGGGTACATTCTCGTCGGTTGCGCGCAGATCCGCCCGGGCGCCGTTCAACGTCGGATTGGTCTTATAGGCCTGCAGCAAGGCGTCGCGCAGCGTCTCGGCCGCAACCGGCGCCGAAACCAGCGCGGCCAGCGCCGCCGTCGTCAATAAAGGGGCAAAGCAAATCGCGCGCATGAAATCTCTTTTCAAAAAGCGAATTCTCGCGGCCGGGCAAACCCCGGCAGCACGGCACAAGCCACATCCGCAAAGTCCGTCAGGCCAAATCCGCCCGCCGTGCGGATGCCCAGCGCCAATCGGGTCACGCCGCGATCGACAATGCCGGTGACGAGCCGCCCGCCGGGGACAAGTTGATCGATCAGCGCCGGCGGCACTTGTTCGACCGCGCCGTCGATGACGATCAGCGTGTAAGGCGCATGATCAGGGGCACCTGCGGTCAGCGCGCCCTCCACAAGGGCAACATTGGCGAAATCGGCCAGCGCCGGTCGGGCAATTGCCAGCAACGCCGGATCGCTCTCCACCGCTACCACCTTGCCTGCCAGCGCCGCAAGCAGCGCGGCCGTGTAGCCGCCGCCCGCCCCGATCAGCAGCGCATCGTCGCCGGGTTGAATCTTGGCCTCGGTCAGCAGCCGCCCCGTCGCTTCGGGCAGATTGGCGTAGCGACCATCGCCCAGCGGCAAGGGCCGGTCGCGATAGGCCAGCGTGCGCAGCGGTACGGGCAGAAAATCCTCGCGCGGCACCCGCGCCATGGCCGCCACCACGCGCGGATCGTTGACCGCATTTGGCCGCAACTGGCTGACCACCATCGCGTGGCGCATCGCTTCGGCTTCGGTCGCGAATGGAGCGTCGGTCATCATTTGTCCCTTGGCACAGCTGTATTATCGATGCAATACAGTTTATCCGATCGCCGGGTCATATCCTGCCCGGCGCGATCCGCCAAGCGATCGGCGCGATTATCGGCATGACGGAAAAACGCTGGAGGCCCGAGCCGGAATCGAACCGGCGTACACGGATTTGCAGTCCGCTGCGTAACCACTCCGCCATCGGGCCAGCATGCTCGCCTCTGCGGGGCTTTTCAGGTGCCGTCAACCCCCGGCCGTTGCTGGCCCTGGCCACGACCGGCAAGAAAAACGGCCCGGTCAACCAACGTCGACCGGGCCGCAAGGCTGGGGTTAATCCCGAAGGATCAGAACTTCATCGACGCTTCGAAACCAAAGGTCCGCGGCGGGTTGAGGTTGCCGTAATCGCCGAGGATGCCACCATAGTTGGTCGAAATCAGCGCGTTCGGGGTGCAAGCCGCCGTGCCGTTCAGGCCATTGCTGCCGCAATAGTTAAGAACCGGCGACGAGTTGGCAGACGACCGACGATAGACATAGGTCGTATCGAACAGGTTGCGCGACCAGACCGACAGCGTGATCTTGTTGCCACCATTGACCGCGATGTCGGCCAGCGACAGGCGACCATTCACGACGAAGCTCGAGTCGGTCTTGGTCGGTTCGAGCTGGAAGCTGTACTGGCTGCTCGAATAGTTGCCGTCGAGGTGGAAGCGGACCTTCGCATCACCCTGGCTGCTGAGCGGGATCTCGTAATCGATCGCGCCCGAAGCCGCGTGCGTCGGCGTGTACACGATGTACAGCTGCTGCAGCGGACCACCCGTCAGCGGGTTCACCGCCGCCGGCGCCTTCCAATAGGTGTAGGCATATGACCCGGTGAGCGTCAGGCTCTGGATCGGCTTGACGGTCAGGTCCGCTTCAACGCCGCGGATCTTGGTGTTGCCGGCGTTCTGCGTCGTTTCGATGTGCGACCCGTTGGTCGGGCTGCCCGACTGGGTGTCGAACTGGTCGAAGTCGAACTGCGTGTTCTTGCGGTCCATGATGTAGCCCGCGAGGTTCAAGCGCGCACGGTGTTCCCACAGGTCCCACTTGGCACCGATTTCATACGACTTGACCGATTCCGGGCCAAAGGCGTTGAACTGCTGCGAACGGTCATTCGCACCACCGGCCCGGAAGCCGGTCGCATATTTGGCGTAAAGGTGCAGATCGCGCGTCGCATCCCATGACAGGTTGATCAGCGGATCAAACCGGTTGAGGCTGTTCGCGAACCGGAACGGGACGAAGCCGGGCTGGAAGACGCCGCTGATATAGTTGTTGTTGACGACGTACAGTTGGCCGCGACGCTGGTCATGGGTGTAGCGGCCGCCCAGGGTCAGGTGAACGCCCGACAGCCAATCCGGCGAATACACCACGTTGCCGAAGAACGACCAGGTATGGTCATAGGCTTCGCTGGCGCGCGTGATGAACTGGCAGCTGTTGGTGAACTGCGGCACGCTGGTCGACAGCAGGTTGTTGCAGTTCAGGTCGGTCGGCTGATAGCCCGAGTTGTTGCCGCTGTTGACCGTGCCCAGGAAGATGGGGCTGCGGATGCTATAGCCCGTGCCCGTCGTGTTGTACTGGTTGCTCAGCGGAGTCGCGGCATATTCGGTCGCATGCTCCTGGAAGTAATAGGCACCCAGAACATAGTCGAACTGCGGGATGCTGCCGACGGCCTGGAATTCCTGGCTGAACTGGTGCTGACGGAAGAACGACAGGCTGTAACGGCTGAACAGACCGGTATTGGCAACGGGGTTGCCGGTCACCGGGTCAATGCCCTGCGGCTGGAAGGTGGTGCGCGCCGCGCCGCCCGAGTTATCCCACTGGTCTGTCGAAACGCCGCGCCACGCGGTGATCGAGCGCAGTTCCAGCCAGTTCGCCGCCTTCCACTTCAGGTTGATCGAGACACCATGGGTGATGTCTTCGCTGGGCTGCTGCGGCACGCTGAAGTCCGACGACAGCTGCCGCTCGGGGTGAACGTGGTTGGCAGGCGCCAGCGGCGCGATACAGATCGGGGTGGTGGCGCCAGCGGCGATGGTGCCGCCGCAGCGCGTGCCGGTGCCGGGCACGGTGTAGGTGCCGGGGACGTACAGCACCGGCGTGCCATTGGTCGCGCTGGTCGCGCCGAACACACCGACAGCATAGCCGTTCGGGTTGTAGTTCAGCAGCTGGCTGAACTGCGGGGTGTTGTCGTCCTTGGCATAATCATAGGCGACATCGGCGGTGAAATTGTCGAACGGCTTCCAGCGCGCGGCGGCGCGGCCGCCAACGCGGTCATAATAGTTCCAGCCGGTCGAACCCGCGAGCGGATCACGAACCGTCGGGTCCTGATGCTGGTAAACGCCGTCAAACTTCAGCGAGATGTTGTAGACGCTCGGCAGGTCGACGTGCAGTTCGGCATTGCGGCTGCCATAATTGCCGACGCCGCCAATGGCGCGGCCATCAAACACGCCGCTCGGCGCGCGGGTGACGAGCGAGAGCGCGCCGCCTTCGGTGTTACGACCGAAGATGGTGCCCTGCGGGCCCTTCAGCACTTCGATGCGCTCGATGTCGAACAGCGCGGCGTTGAGGCCCTGGGTCTTGCCGAGCACGACACCATCGACATAAACGCCGACGCCCGCGTCACGCGCGGTCTGGTTCTGGTCGTAAGGAACGATGCCGCGGATACCGATCGTCAGCGCCGACTGGCGCGCTTCGAAGGTCGCGACGCGCAGCGACGGGATCGTACCGTCGGCAAGGTTGAACAGGCTGAGGACGTGGCGGTCCTGCAGCGCCTGAGTGTTGAGAACCGAGATCGAGATCGGCGTCTTCTGCAGATTGGTCTCGCGCTTCGTCGCGGTCACGACGATTTCGCCGAGGCCAGCCTGGCTGTCCGCCGGTGCAGCGGCCGGCGTCGCGGCGGCGTCTTGCGCGGGCGCCGCATCGGCGTCCTTCGCATAAGCGGGAGCGCTGATGGCGAGCAGCGCGCTGCCCAGCATGAGATTGAGCCGAAGGCCCGAACGGACGTGCATTTGGTGATCCCCCAAAGTTGGAATTCGTGGTGGCACGGGCGCGCTAACCGGCATTGGAGACAGAAATATTACAGTTCTTGTCTTTGCTGCGACGCTATTTTGTCATCTTAATGCAATATTACAGTCTGGTTACGGATCGCTGTTTCTGTCGGCCGATATAACTTCGCCTGTCGCCCTGCCAAATTTGAGACTCCTCGTTAATATATGTCAGTTTCGTGACAGTGAGATTAACCGGACCACACACAAGCGATCGGCTGCAACTCGCCGAAAAAGCGACACGGGTCTTATTTGCTCTGATCGACTGTGGCAGCGCTGCCACATCCCCGGCCACCATAGCGCCCTATTCGCCGCGACTCGTCGCCGCGATCGAGCCGATGCTCAGTCAGCGCTAAGGGTGCGGCGGTACGCGGTGGGATCAATCCCGTAATCCTGCCGAAAGGCCCGGCTGAAATGGCTGCGGCTGGAAAAGCCGATGCTCGCCGCCACCTGTTTCACCGGCATGTTGGTGGACCGCAGCATCTCCGCCGCCCGCCGCAGCCGGGTGCGCGCGACAAATTCCATCGGGCTCATCATGAAAATCGCCGAAAATTCCCGCGCAAAGGCGGATCGGCTCATGCCCGCAACGGCAGCCAGTGCGGCGACGCTGTGTTGCGCCGCCGGCCGATCGAGCACCGCAGCGACCGCACGCCCCAAACGGGGGTCGCGCAGGGCGGGCAGCAGGCTCGACTCATGAATGCCGCGATTGAGATGACAGCGTATCGCCATCAGCAGGCACGTCTTCATCAGCGAGCCCATCAGTGCCCGCGACCCGACCCCGCGCCGATCCCGCTCCGCCGCCATCATCCGGAAACACGAACGAATGCCGTCATCCGCCGGCAGATTCTCAACGATTGGCACGCGGATCGCGTCGAGCAGACCGAACGCGCCGGATAGATTGGCGTGCACCAGTCCGCAGACGAACCGCAGGTCGCTCGGCGCGCCGCCGCTGACATCAAATTCCTCCAGACCGGAATCGAGCCGTCGTGCATGGTCGATCGCCAGCAACTCAACGCCATCGGCAGGATCAGCGCCAATCGTTTGCGGTGTCCGCGGCGGCACGATGATGACGCTGCCGGTCGGGCATTCGACAATGGCCCGACCCGGCACGGCGAGATACATAGTGCCCGCCAAAACATAATGAATTTCGATTTCGGGAACGCCGCGCGCCACCAGTTTGCGCCCCTGCGACACCTCGCAAACGGCAAATGCTTCAACGTCGATATCGAGCGTGGTTAGCAATCGGTCAAGCAATGTATCAGACAAGCCAACCTCGCCAGCGAAGCAAAAACGCTGACTATATTGCCTGACAATCCCTTGCAATCAACCGATCAGGCCGCCATCATTGGCACTGCGCGCCATCAACCTGCCAATCGCGTCGAACAGCGCATCCATTGCCACGGGCTTGAACAGCACTTCATCGGCGCCATGGCTAAAGCATTGTTCGCGCAGCCCGACGCCGGCGTCGGCCGTCACCACGATGATCGGCAATTGCCCCTTGATATCGGCGCGTTCACGGATGCGACGAATGGCGGTCAGCCCGTCCATGCCCGGCATGCGCAGGTCCATCAGCACGACGTCAAAGCTATGCGCGTCGATCAGCGCCAACCCGGTTTCGGCATCGGGCGCCTCGATCATGTCGGCGCCGGCGACATCAAGCATATCCTTGACGACGCGCCGATTCATCGGGTCGTCTTCGACAAACA
>CANJKQ010000054.1 GCA_947474905.1 Pseudomonadota bacterium
ATTTTGACGAAACCCATTATGTCCCCGCCGCGCAGGCGCTGCTTGCGCTGAGCGGGCCGACCAATATCGAACACCCGCTCTTCGCCAAGGAGTTGATCGCAGCGGGAATCCTGATGCTGGGGGATAACGCTTGGGGCTGGCGCGTGCCGATGACGCTGAGCGGCGCGGCCACGGTGATGGCGCTGTTTGCCATCGGCTGGCAGCTTTGGGGCAATATCCGGCCGGCGCTGGTCGCGGCGTTGATCGCGCTGACCGGTTTTACCCTGTTCATCGAGGCGCGCGTCGCGATGCTCGACGGGCCGATGGCCGCGCTGGCGCTGGGCGGGGTTGCAGTGCTGCTGGCGGCAGCGACCGCGGCGCGCGCGCAGCGTTTGGTCGTGTTGAGCGGGGTGATGTTCGGGCTGGCGGTCGCGTCGAAATGGGCGGCGCTGCCATGGTTCGCGGTGGCGGCGGTCGGGCTTGGCGTGGCGACGGCGCAGCAGCGCGCGCTGTTTGGCGGTGCTAGACCGGTGGCGGCGCTGGCGCGCTTCATCGCCCCGGCGATGCTCGCCTATTTCGCGACCTTCCTGCCCGCCTTTTTTTACCGCACCGACCCGCTGACGCTGGCGACGATCCTGCCGTTTCAGGCCGATATGTATGCGCGCCAGACATTGCCGTTGCCGTCGCACCCCTATCAATCGAGCTGGTGGAGCTGGCCCCTGGACCTCAGGCCAATCTGGTATCTGTACGAGCCGGTCGATGGTGTCGAGCGCGGGGTGCTGATGCTGGGCAATCCGGCGGTGATGTGGGGCGGGCTAGTCGCGCTCGCCTATGGCGCGGTGGCAGGCGCGCGCCGCCGCTCCTGGCCGCTGCTTGCCCCGGTGCTGTTATGGGCGGGCGCTTACCTGCCCTGGATCATCATTCCCAAGAAAATCGGCTTTTTCTATTATTATTACGGCGCCAGCCTGTGCCTGCCGCTGGCGATTGCCGGGATGGCGCACGCACTGGACCCGCATGACCGGCGGCGGCTCGGCTGGATCGCGCTTGGCATCAGCGCGGGGCTGTTTGCGTGGTTCTACCCCATCCTGTCCGCCGCCGCGCTCGACAACGACCAAGCATTTCTGCGCTGGATGTGGCTGGCGAGCTGGCCCTGAAGACTATTGGCCGTTCGTCCCGAGCACCGTCGAGGGACGGGAGGTCTCGCAGAGGTCAACCTACCGTGTCTCGACTGCGCTCGACACGAACGGGTCGGTTTTTCGCTCTTCGCCCTCAAAGCTCCGTCAGCACAGCGTCTGTCATGTACTCGGTCGAGAGCGTGCCGCCCAGATCGGCCGTTCGCGCGCCTGCCGCCAGCGCGGCCGCGACTGCCGCTTCGATCCGGTCGGCCGCCGCGCCTTTGCTCAGGGAATGGCGCAGCAGCATCGCCGCCGACAGGATCGCCGCGCAGGGATTGGCCTTGCCCTGGCCGGCAATGTCGGGCGCGGACCCGTGGATCGGCTCATACAACCCCTTGCCGCTCGCATCGAGCGAGGCGGACGGCAACAGCCCGATCGACCCCACGCACATGCTCGCCTGATCCGACAGGATGTCGCCGAACAAATTGCCCGTCACGATCACGTCGAACTGGCCGGGCGCGCGCACCAGCTGCATCGCGGCGTTGTCGACATACAGGTGACTGAGCTCGACGTCGGGATAGGCGGCGGCCACCTCAATCACCACGTCGCGCCACAATTGCGAGGTTTCAAGCACATTGGCCTTGTCGACCGAGCACAGCTTGCCGCGCCGCCGCGCCGCCGCCTGAAAGCCGATATAGGCAATGCGGCGCACCTCGGCTTCGTCATAGCGCATCACGTCATAGCCTTCGCGCAGGCCGGTAGCGGTGGTGCGCATGCCCTTTTCGCCGAAATAGACGTCGCCGTTCAGCTCGCGGACGATGAGCAGATCGATCGAGCGGGCAATATCGGGCTTCAGCGCCGATGCTTCCTCCAGCCCCGGGAAAAGGCGCGCGGGCCGAAGATTGGCAAACAGCGTCAATTCCTTGCGCAGCCCCAATATCGCCTGTTCGGGGCGCAGCGCGCGGGGCAACGCGTCGCAGCGGGGATCACCGACCGCCCCGAACAGGATGGCATCGGCGCGATGCGCCAGCGCCAGCGTTTCCGGCGGCAGGGGGTGACCCGCCAGGTGATAGGCCGCGCCGCCAACCGGGGCCTCCTCAAAGGTCAGCCCAAGCCCCAGCGCCTCCAGCACCCGCCGGGCGGCGTGCGTCACTTCCGGGCCGATGCCATCGCCAGGCAAGAGAGCGATCAGCGCCATCACCAAATCCGTTCGGGCTGAGCCAGTCGAAGCCCCGTTCGGCTTGGACGGCAGGAAAAGGATCGGCCCTTCGACAATCTCAGGGCGAACGGGAACCTGGTTTGTGGCAAGCCATGGCAGATCACGCAACTGCCCGTTTCAGCCGGTCAATCAGCCGCGCCCGCGCCGCCAGTGTTTCCGCCTGTCGATCGGTCAGCACATCGCGCGCCAGAAAATGGCCAGTGATTGCCAGCGCCGCCAGGATATTGGGCCAGTCCGCCTCGCCGCCTGCCCGTAGAAAATCGGGCAGGCGCAGCAATCGCGCTTCATGGCCCGCCGCCGCTGCGCGGCTGACCGCGCCGCCGCTTTTGGGCGATACCCAGCCCAGGTCATCGCGCGCGCCCGTCGCGACACAGCGGGTAAGGTCGAGACCGAAGCCCAGCGCCGCCAGCAACAACAGCTCATACCGCGCCAGCGCCGCCGCCCAGCCGCGCGCCGCCGGCGCAGCCTCCACCGCGCTCAGCACGCCGCCCAAGGCGTCAAACACGGCAGGATAAGGCTGGTTTTCGGGCAGCGCCGTCACGGTCAGCACGCTCAGCCAGTCCAGCGCGGCGGCGGGCAAGGGTTCGGCATGGAGTGGGGCCAGGCTATGGACCAGTTCCACGGTCAGCGCAGGCAATTGTTCATCGGTGCGCGCGCGCCATTCGCCCAGCACCTGATTGGCCGGTTGCAGCACGGGCCGCAGGCGGCGCGATCGCCCGCCGCGCACATAGCCGGCAATCACGCCCTGCTCGCGCGTCAGCCCGCGCACGATAGCGCCGTGTTCGCCATGCGCGCGGATCGCAAGGACAATGGCCTGGGTGCGCAGCTGCATCGCGCCGGGCTAGAACGCCCGCCCGCCGACAGCAAGCGGCGGCGATTATCCGCGTCGGCGCGACGGCAGCCGGATGGCGCGGCCCAGCGGCGCCAGCGCCTGTCGCGCGCGATGATAGCGACCGAACAATGCCCCCGCGACCCGATTGGCCAGCGATGGCCGCAACAGGATGACGTCGACGCTCGCCAGGCCGCCATTGGCGATATCGGCAAACAGGCGCGCGCCCGCACCGAAATCGACGCGGCGCCAGCGCCCCTCCCCAAACAGATCGCGCACCGCATCGAGCAACAGCAGCGCGCGCGGCGCCAGATCGGCAAAGGCCGGATCCTCGCCGAAATAATCGAGGCGCACGCCATCGCCGACGATGCTGGCAACCAGATAGGCGGCCGGTTCGCCCGCAATGCTGAGCAGCCAGGCGCGCAAATTGCCCTGCGCCGCCAGCGTCGCGAGGCGCGCCTCGCTTGCCGCATCGATCGCAAGGGCACCGGGCAGCCGGTGATGCGGCGCGCGGCGGGCGATGCGATGGACCTGGTCGATCAACGAGTCGACGTCCCCCGGCGCACCACAACGCGTGACCGGCACGACCCCGCCAGACAGCGCCGCGATCCGTTCGCCATGCTGCGTCAACGCATCGCGCACGCGCGGCGGCAGCATCGCGACATAACGATCAAAGCGCCCCGACAAATCGGCATAGGTGCGAATATGGTGGCGGCGCTCGATCGCGATCATGCCGCTCTGGGTTGCAAGGTCATGGGCCCGATCAACGGCAAGCCCGCCAACCGCATATCCCTGCGCTTCCCGGCCCAGCGGCGGCAACACCGGCAAGCGACCGGCGAGCGCTTCGTTCAGTGCAACCGCGACCGGGATCAGGCGCGGCTGTAGCGCGCGGAGAGTTGCGTCGTTAACGCGGGCGGGCAGCGGCGCGGCGGGCACATCGCGGCGCGCATGGTCCGCCGCGCTCGCCCGTTTCCGCCACCGCTCCACCCCGAACGCCCCTGCGATCGATGCCATCCCCGGTTCCCCATTGTCATCCCCGCCCGCGACTATGGCGGCGCTGGCAAAGGCTGCCAAGCCGGGTCCTGTGGTTAACATATTGAGACTGTTTCGTCAGCGGACAGTTTGGCGGCCCGTTGCTGGCCGGGAACCAATCTTTGCCGCCAGCGGTTCGGCAACCGCGTCGTTCATCACGGCCTGTTTTCCAAGAGGGCTAAGCCAATGCGTATCCTGACTTTCCTCACCAGCTGTGCCGTCGTGCCGCTGTCCGTCGTGCCCGCCGCCGCGCTCGCGCAGGGGCAGACCACGCCCGCGCCCACGCCGGTGCCGTCGCAAGATCAGACGGTGCCCGCCCCCGGACAGACCACCACCACGACCACGCCCGCGCCCGACCAGGGGACCACGGCGGCGACTCCCGCACAGGACCAGAGCGCCGCGCCTGCGACCACGCAATCCACGGCCACCAGCGCTGCTGACAGCGAAAGCGCCGCCGCCAACGGCTCGACCTTCCGGGGCTTCCGGCTTGAAGGGCAAGTGGGGTGGGATCGCTTTGCGGCGCTGGGTCGCGACCGCAACAGCCTGGGCTATGGGGGCGAATTCGGCTTTGACGGCAAGCTGGGGCCGCTCGTCATTGGCCCGTCGTTCAACTACTGGCGCGGCGACGACACGGTCATCTGCGCGGCAGCGAGGGGCGGCCAGCGCTGCGCCACCAGCTATCGTGAGCTGGGCGCGACGGTGCGGGTCGGGGTGCAGGTCGCCCCGGCATTGCTGGTCTATGGCAAGGGCGGTTACGTCAACAATACGCATCGCCAGCAATTCATCAGCAGCGCCACCAACGGCGCCGGCCAATATGATATCCGCGACGACGCCGATGGCTGGCAAGCGGGTGGCGGCGCCGAGCTGTCATTGGGCCGCCATTTCTTTGTCGATGCCGAATATCGCTATTCTTCCTATAACGACAACACCCATCGCCAGCGCGTGCTGGGCGGGTTCGGCATCCGATTCTAGCGGTCACCCGGGGCCGAAGCCCTAACAGCTGTGATAGAAATCATAGACTTGCCGCGCGACGCTGGCTGAAACGCCGGGCGCTTTCTGCAAATCCTCCAGGCTGGCACCGCGCACCGCCCGCGCGGTGCCGAAATGCATCAGCAGCGCCTTTTTGCGCGCCGGGCCAATGCCGGGAACCTCGTCGAGCGGGCTGGCGCCAATCGCCCGGGCGCGTTTTTCGCGATGCGCGCCGATGGCGAAGCGATGCGCCTCGTCGCGCAGCCGCTGCAGGTAGAACAGCACCGGTGCGTTCACCGGCAGCTGAAATTCGCGCCCGTCCATCAGGTGGAACACCTCGCGTCCCTCACGGCCATGATGCGGTCCCTTGGCCACCCCGACCAGGCAGACATCCTCGATGCCCAGTTCCTCCAGCGCCTCGCGCACCGCGTTGAGCTGGCCGCGCCCGCCATCGATCAGCACCAGATCGGGCCAGTCAGTGCGGTCCGGATCCTCATCCTGCGCCCGCGCAAAGCGGCGCTGAAACATCTCGCGCATCATGCCGTAATCGTCACCCGCGATGGTTTCGGCGCGCTTCATGTTGAACTTGCGATACTGGCCTTTGCGGAAGCCTTCCGGCCCGGCGACCACCATCGCGCCCAGCGCGCTGGTGCCCTGGATATGGCTGTTGTCGTAGATTTCGATGCGCTGCGGCGGCTCGGCAAGGTCGAACAGTTCGGCAACTTCGCGCAGCAGCTTGGCTTGCGTCGTCGATTCGGCGAGCCGCCGGTCGAGCGCTTCCTCGGCATTGCGCTTGGCCTGATCGAGCAGCCGCCGCCGCACCCCGCGCTGCGGCACCGACAGCTCGACCTTGCGCCCCGCCTGCCCGCTCAGCAGTTCCGCGAGCAGCTCGGCCTCGGGCAACTCGCGGTCGACCAAGACGCGGCGGGCTGGCGGCACTTCGTCGTAAAATTGGCTGAGGAACGTGGTCAGCACCTCGGCTTCGGGCACGTCATGGGTGTGGGCGGGAAAGAAGCTGCGATGCCCCCAATTCTGGCCGCCGCGAATGAAAAAGGCCTGGATGCCCATCACCCCCTGCTTGCAGGCAAGCGCGAAGATGTCGGCATCGCCCACCCCTTCGGCGTTGATCGCCTGGCTGCCCTGGATGAAGGTCAGCGCGCGCAGCCGGTCGCGCAGGATGGCGGCAAGCTCGAAATCCATCGCCTCCGCCGCTGCCTGCATCTGCGCGCCGAGCTTGGCCTGCACCTGCGTCGATTTGCCGGCCAGGAAGTCCTTGGCGTCGCTCACCAGCTCGGCATAGTCCGCAGCACTGATCCGCCCGACG
Source organism: Pseudomonadota bacterium (assembly GCA_947474905.1). The sequence goes on from CANJKQ010000054.1 coordinate 6,468, forward strand.
CATGGCGCCGAGCACCGCTTGATCTGGTAGAGCAGGCACGGCCGGTCGCGCGTCTTGAAGAAACCGTCGGTGCAACTCCTCAGCAGGAACAGCTTCTGCAACGCGTTGAGCGTGGTGTTGACCGATCCCGCGCTGGCGAACGGGCCGTAATAATCGCCTTTGATCCGCCGCGCGCCGCGATGCTTCTGGATGCGCGG
>CANJKQ010000055.1 GCA_947474905.1 Pseudomonadota bacterium
CTTGACATCCCGCGCTTCCTGCATCGGCAAAATAACCAATGACATCGGGGGCTGATCACCCGGATTGATCGCTGCAGCGGTCTGCCGGTGGATCGGCCCTTGCGTTGCCCGGGGCGCCATCGTTTAAGCGGAAACTAGCCCATGTTTCGCGCCATTTCCGCCATGCTGGGGGTCATCGCGACGGCCCTTGCCACCCCGATTGCGCAGGCGCAGACAGCGCCGGTGCCGGGCACGGCGGTGGTGCCGCCCGCCAACCCCGATGCCGACGCGCTGGCCGCGCAGATGCGCCTGCTGGCCGACAATCCGGAAAACCCCGATGCGCTGATCATTGCCGGGCAACTGGCGACGCGTCTGGGCGATCTGGCAGGCGCGGAGGCGTTTTTCCGCCGCGCCGATCAACTTGGCACCAATGATCCCCGCCTGCTCGCCGCCAAGGCCATGCTGGCCGTGCGGCAGGAACGGCCGGGCCAGGCGCTGATGCTGTTTGATCAGGCGAGTGCGCATGGCCTGGCGCTTGACGATTATCTGGCCGATCGTGGCCTTGCCTATGATCTGGTCGGTGATCAGCCGCGCGCGCAACGCGATTATAAGGACGCGCTGAAGCGCGGCGCGAGCGACGAGACCATCCGGCGCTATGCGCTGTCGCTCGGCATTGCCGATAAGCGGGAGTTGGCGCTGGCGCAGCTTGACCCGCAGGTGCGCAAGAGCGATCGCGGGGCGTGGCGCGTGCGTGCCTTTGTGCTGGCGATGACGGGCGATCCGAAGGGCGCTGAACAGATTGCCAATGCCATGCTGCCGCCCGCAATGGCGAGCGGGCTGCAGCATTTCTTTTACGTGCTGCCCACCCTTGCCCCCGCCGACAAGGCCTTTGCCGTCCATTTCGGCGAGTTGCGAGCGACGCCCGAGCGGCTGGCCGATGCGCGGCTGGCGCCACCGCTGACGCCGCTCGTCGTGCCGCCCGAGCCGACGCGCGTTGCCGCTGCCGCGGTTCCCGCAAGCCCCGCCAAGGCGCGTCGCGGTCGCAATCGGGTGGCGCCTGCGGTGGTGGCGACACCGGTATCTGCGCCGGTCGCGGCGGTGCCCTTGCCCCCGCCGCCGCGCGAAGAGGTGGTGACGGTCGATACCGACCTGCCGCCCGCGCATGACTTGCCTGCAGCCCCGCCGCCATCCCCGCGCCCGGCCCCCGTGGTGCCGTCCGTCGCCGCTGCCACGCCAAAGCCCGTCGATGCGGCGGCCAAGCCGGTTTCGGTCGCGCCGGCGGCCGAGCGGCCACCAACGCCCGTTGCCGCGCCGGTTGTTCAGCCGGTCGTCGCCGCCACGCCCGCCACCGCGCCCGCGCTGGCCGTGGCAACGCCCCCGCCGGTTGCGCCCACCGCCACGCGGCCCATGCCCGGCGCGCCGGAGCGACCGAGCGAGACGGTTTCGGTCACCACGCCAACGGTCATTGCACCTACCGTCGTCGCTGCCGCCGTCAGGCCCGAACCGCCAAAGGTCACCGATGCGCCGGCGCCGAAGCTGCCGCGCCCCGTCGCCGATAGCGCCCGCCCGGTGCGCAGCGACGATGCGTTGCTGTCGACAATTGTCGCGGGCCTCGCCCCGCCCGCAAAGCCGAAGGCGAAATCACCGCCGCCCGCCGCGCTTGCCGACGACGCCAAGCCCGAGCCGCGCGGCAAGACCCCGGCAGGCGAAGGCGATTGCCTGCCCGCTCAGCATCGCAAGGGGGCCAAGCCCGCAGCCGCGCACAAGAAAGCCGCCGCGACAGGCTGCCCCGTCGACAAGGCCGCCAAGACCAAGAAAGACGATCCCGCCAAGAAAGAGCCTGCACGCATCTGGGTTCAGGTGGCAGGCGGCGCCAATCAGCGCGACCTGATCAAGGCGTGGAACGCAGCCAAGGCCAAGGCGCCTGCCGCATTTAAGGGCCGCAAAAGCTGGACGACTCCGCTGCGCGTCACCAACCGGGTGCTGACCGGCCCGTTCAAGACGCGCGACGAGGCGCAGGACTTCGTCAACAGCGTCGCCAAATCGGGCATTTCGGCGTTCGTTTTCGAAAGCGAGGCCGGGCAGAAGATCGATCCGCTCAATGGCAAATAAGTTGGCTTGGGCGGCCGACCCGGCGGCGTCGCGGGGTCGGCTGCATGTCGAGGATATGGCGGGCACGCGCGGGCCGCGTGACGCCTTTCAACGCGACCGCGACCGCATCATCCATTCGATCAGCTTCCGCCGCCTGCGCCACAAGACCCAGGTGTTCATGGCGCCCGATGGCGACCATTTCCGCGTGCGGATGACGCACAGCCTGGAAGTCGCGCAAATCGGTCGCACCATCGCGCGCGCGCTTGGCCTCAACGAAGACCTGACCGAGGCGCTGTGCCTGGCGCATGACATTGGCCACCCGCCCTTTGGCCATGCCGGGGAGCGGGCGCTGACCGAGGCATTGGCGGGGCAGGGGGGCTTTGATCATAACGGCCATACCCTGCGCGCGCTGATGGAAATGGAGCGGAGCTATCCGCGCTGGAATGGCCTCAACTTGAGTTGGGAGACGCTGGAGGGCCTGGCCAAGCATAACGGGCCGATTGCCGACCCGGGCTGGGCACTGGCGGCGGCGGATGCGGCCTTTCCGCTCGATCTGGCGCGCTATTCCTCGCTTGAAGCGCAAATCGCGGCCATTGCCGACGATATTGCCTATGACAATCATGATATCGATGACGGCCTGCGCGCGGGGTTGCTCGATTTTGACCGGCTGCTCAGCGTGCCGATGGTCGCAAGCTTGTGGGCGGAGATTGAACAGCGCTTTCCCAATGTGGGGCGGCGGCGGCTGACCCATGAGCTGGTGCGCACCCAGATCGGCGTGATGGTGACCGATGTCATCGCCGAAACCGAACGTCGCCTTGCCGAAGCAGGCATCGCCACCGCTGACGACGTGCGCGCGGCGGACCGGCCGATCGTCGGTTTTTCGCCCGCCATGCAGGAGCATGAGCGGACGTTGAAGCGGCTGATGTATGCCGAGCTTTACCACCATCCGCGCCAGCTTGCGGCAGCCGAGGTTGCGCATGGCATCACCGCCGGGCTGTTCAGCGCCTATACCGATGACCCAAAACGGCTGCCGCCCGACTGGCGCGATCGATTGCCTGAAGCGGAGCCCTGGCGGAGCCGCCACATCGCCGATTTCATCGCCGGCATGACCGATCGCTACGCCATTGCCCGGTATCGCGAGGTGGTCGGTGCGCTCGACTTGCCCGAAGGATTTTGACGGCAGCGGCGTTTGGTAGAGCGACGATGATATCTCAGCACCGTTCGCGCTGAGTGTGTCGAAACGCCGTTCTTGTTTCCTGGAGAAAAGGGGCGGCCCGGTCGGCAAGTTAAGCGCGAATGGATGATGGTTGGCCGGGCAATCGGTCTGCTATCTGCCCCAGCCATAATGATGAAAGGCGTCGATACGGTGTCTGCTGTCAGCATTGCCCTTAATCGCTTCGGTCTTGGCGCGCGGCCGGACCAGCCGGTGCCCGAAGACCCCCGCCGCTGGTTGATCGGCCAGTTCGACCGGTTCGATCCGCGCCCTGGCCCGATTGCGGCGTTGCCGGGGCGCGCCCAGATCGCGCAGGAACTGGCCGATTATCTCCAGCGCAATCGGGCGTTCATCCAGTCGGTGAATGGCGGCGCCCCGCGCCCGACCCGGGTGGCGGCGGCCGGCACCGACATGCCGGTCGGCCCGACCGGCGGGCTTGCCCTGTTGCTGGCGGCGACGTCCGACCCGAAGGAGATGATTGCCAAGCCCGCCGCCCCGGCGGCGCGCACCCCGGCATCGTCCAATCCTGCCGCCCCCAATCCCGCCGCGCCGATGACGCCCGAGGAGACCGCCAAGCAGGAGCTGCGGCGCTTCATCGGGCAGGAAAGCCGCAGCAATTATGTCGCCGCCGTCGGCGCGCGCGGGCAAGTGGCGGTTGGCAGCGACACGCCCTTTGTCGAGCGGATGGTGCAATTCTGGGCCAATCACTTCGCGGTGTCGGCGGACAAGCTGACGACGATTGGCATGGCCGGGCTGCTGGAGTTTGAGGCGATCCGCCCGCATGTGCTGGGCACGTTCGGCCAGATGGTCAACGCGGTTGAGCGCCATCCCGCGATGCTGCTCTATCTCGACCAGGCGCAGTCGATTGGCCCCAATTCGCAGGTGGGCGAGCGCACCGCCAATCGCCCCAACGGGCGCAAAACGGGGCTGAACGAGAATCTCGCGCGCGAGATTATGGAACTGCACACGCTTGGCGTGCGCACCGGTTACACCCAGACCGACGTCACCGAATTCGCCCGCGCAATGACGGGGTGGAGCATCTCCGGTCTTGCCCGCGGCCCCTATGCCAAGCTGCTTGGCATCAGCGACAATCCCGGGGAGTTTGTGTTCGTCGAGGCTACGCACGAGCCGGGCACCCGGACGATCATGGGCAAGCGCTATGGCCAGTCGGGTGAGCGCCAGGCGCAGGCGGTGATTGACGATCTCGTCGCTCACCCCGCCACCGCGACGCATATCGCCACCAAGCTGGCACGCCATTTCGCGGGTGACACGCCGCCCCCCGCGCTGGTTGATCGGCTGCGCACCTGTTACCTTCAGACGGGCGGCAATCTGCCGGCCATGTATCGCGTGCTGATCGACTCGCCCGAGACGTGGGTTGAGGCGCCGACCAAGTTCCGCTCGCCCTGGGAGTGGTCGGTCGCGTCGCTGCGCGCGTTGCAGGTCAAGGATCTGCAGGCGCAGCAATTTACCGGCATGCTCAACCAGCTGGGCCAGCCGGCGTGGAAGCCCGGCTCGCCCGCCGGCTATGAGGATCTGAACGCCACCTGGGCGGGTGCCGATGCGGTGATGCGCCGGGTCGAGGCGGCGGAACGGATGGCGGCCAAGGCAGGCGCCACCATCGATGCGCGTGCGCTCGCCGTAAGGCTCTATCCCGGCGGGCTCAGCGCGGCGACCGCCCAGGCGCTGGCGCGCGCGGAAAGCCCGCAACAAGCGCTGGCGTTGCTGCTCGTCTCCCCCGAAGCGATGCGGAGGTAATATCATGCTCGATCGTCGTTCCTTCCTCGCGCGTGGTGGTGCCGCCACGCTGGCGCTGGGTTTTGCCCCGCGCATCGCCTTTGCCCGTGCCGCGACGGACCGCCGGTTCGTCTTCATTATCCAGCGCGGCGCCGCCGATGGCCTCGGCACGCTGGCCCCGCTTGGCGATCCGGCCTTTGCGGGCCTGCGCGGGCCGTTCGCGGATGATTTTGACAAGGGCATGAAGCTCGACGGGATGTTCACGCTCCATCCCAATCTGGCGACGCTGGGCAGCCTTTATCAGCAGCGCCAGGCGATTTTCGCCCACGCTGTCGCCTCGCCCTATCGCGACCGGTCGCATTTCGATGGGCAGAATGTCCTCGAAACGGGGGCGGCGGGTGCGTATCAGGTCAAGGATGGCTGGATGAACCGGCTGCTCGGGCTGCTTCCCGCCAATGAAGCGCGCGCAATGGCGATTTCGGCGACGGTGCCGATGGCGCTGCGCGGACCGCATGATGTCGATTCCTATGCGCCGTCCAACCTGCCGCAAGCGAGCGACGACCTGATCCAGCGCGTGTCGATGATGTATGACGGCGACGCGCAGCTCCACCAGCTGTGGAGCGAGGCGATGAGCACGCGCGCGCTGGCGGGCGACCTTACCGCCGATAATGGCAAGGGCGGCGCATCAACGGGCGCGCTCGCCGCCAAATTGCTGGCACCGGCCGACGGCGCGCGCATCGCGATGATCGAAACGGGTGGATGGGACACCCATGCCGCGCAGCGCGGGCGTCTGGCTGGGCAGCTGAAGGGGCTGGATGGGCTGGTCGCGTCGCTCAAGGACGGGCTGGGGCCGCTCTGGGCGAACACGCTGGTGGTGATCGCGACCGAATTTGGCCGGACCGCGGCGGTTAACGGCACCAACGGCACCGACCATGGCACCGCGTCGTGCGCGATGCTGCTCGGTGGCGCGGTGCGCGGCGGACGGATCGTGGCGGATTGGCCAGGATTGAAGCAGAATGCGCTGTACGAAGGCCGCGACCTGCGGCCGACCACCTCGCTCGACGGGCTGATCGGCGGCGCCATGGCAAGCCATTTCGCCGTCGATCCGGGCCGGTTGATGCCGACGCTGTTCCCCGGTGCCGCAGATACGCGCGTGGTGGAGGGGCTGGTCTAAGCTACTTCAACCGCGCCGGTGGCTTGCCGCCCAGCTCCATCAGCAGCCGGGTCAGCACATAAAGCCGCGGCGTGACGCTGGGCAGCTCAATATATTCGCGCTCGGAATGCGCGTACCAGATGATTGGCCCCAGCCCATCGAGCGCGGCGACCCCGGCCTCATAGGCCAGCGCCGATTCGGACGCGCCACCATTGCCGCCATGCGGCAATTTCAGGCCAATCTCCGCCGCCGCCTTGTCGGCGATGGCGGCGACCGCCTCGGTGCCCGGGTTGGTCGGCAGCGGGGGGAACGACGTGTCGTGCGTAACCGTGACGCGCGTGTCGGGGATCAGCGTGGTGCGGGCGTTTTTGTCGAGTAGGGCGGCGACATCGTCACCCTGCGCCTTGTTGCGAATACGGACGTTGATGATCGCCTCGGCATCTTCGGGAATGATGTTGTAGCGCGATCCCGC
>CANJKQ010000056.1 GCA_947474905.1 Pseudomonadota bacterium
ATGAATGGCTGTTGATGACGATACTGACGGCCGGCAGGCCGGTGATCATCATCTGGCCGATCTGCAGTCGATCCGCCTGGCTCACGGTGCCATCCACCGGCGCGCGCATCTCGGTTCGGGTCAGGTCAAGGTTAGCCTTGTCACGCTGGGCGATGGCGGCGGCGATGGCGGGATTGACGCCGGGCACGGCCGATCCGGTGGCAAGCTTGGCTTTCGCTTCATCGGCCGACGCCTGGGCGCTGGCGAGCTGGACGCGCGCCTGTTCCAGCGCATGGCGGGCGTTGAGGAAATTGGCCTGCGTCGTAAAGCCCTGTTTCATCAGCGCAGCCTGCCGGTCAAAATCCTCTTGCGCCGACGCGATCTTGTCGCGCGCGGCCTGGATATCGGCGGCCGTCCCGCGATAGCTTGATTGCAGCGTCGTCACCTGCACCTGCGCATTGGCAAGCGCGGCATTGGCCTGTTCCAGCGCGATGCGATAGGGTTCGGGGTCGATGCGGAACAGCAAGTCGCCGCGATGCACCGGCTGGTTCTCACGCACCGCAACATCGACAATGCGCCCGCCAACGTCGCTGGATACCGACACCTTGTCCTGATCGACATAGGCATTGTCGGTCTCGGCATAGCGGCCCGCGCTGAGCCAGAAATATAGCGCCACCGCGACCACGATCAGCGGCACGATGCCCAGCAGGATATTCCGCCGCCAGCGATCGCGCCGTGGCGCGGCTGCCGCCGTGGTATCCACGGTCAGGGTAGGGGCGCCGGATGGCAATTTGGGATCGGCATCAGCCATTGGCGGCCTCATCCTTTGTCTGGGGCAGGGCCAGATTGGTGCGGATGGTTTCGAGCGCGGCGGTCATCGCGGCGCGCCCCTCGGGGGTTATGCCCTCCATCATTTCCTCGGTCATGTCGTCGGCAAGCGCCTTGATCTGCTCGATCAGCGGGCGGGCATTGTCGGTCAAATAGATGCGCCAGGCGCGGCGATCATCGGGGTCACGCCGCCGTTCGACCTTGCCGGCTTCTTCCAGCCGGTCGATCATGCGACACACGGTAATGGGCTCGATTTCAAGCAGTTCCGCCAGCCGCCCCTGGTTGATCCCCTCATGCCGCTTCAGAATCGACAGCGTCCGCCATTGCGGGCGCGTGAGCCCGAGCAGCCGCGCGCGTTCATCAAAACGCTTGCGCAGCAGGCGCGAAACATCGCTGATCAGAAAGCCAATCGAGTCACTCATGCGCGCACATATAATAAGCATGTTTATATAAATCCATAGCGCCGCACGGCATGGCGCACGGTGAGTCAATCGGAGACACGCCATGCCGACGCCCGACATTCACTATGTCACCGGATTTGGGGGCGCGCGGCTGGCCTGGCGCGAGGTGGGGGAGGGGCGGCCCGTGCTGCTGCTCCACGGATTTTTCTCGGACGCGGTCACCAACTGGATCCGCTATGGCCATGCCGCTGCTATTGCGGCGCGCGGATTTCGGGTGATCATGCCTGATCTGCGCGCGCATGGCGACAGCGCCAAACCGCACGATGCCGCCGCTTATCCGCCCGATGTGCTGGCGGCAGATGGCTTTGCGCTGATCGAGGCGCTGGGGCTGACCGACTATGATCTGGGCGGCTATTCGCTCGGCGCGCGCACGACGGTGCGGATGCTGGCCAGGGGCGCCACGCCCCGCCGGGTTGTGCTGGGCGGCATGGGCTATGAAGGGATCACCTCGACCGGCAGCCGCGCCGGTTTTTTCCGCGATGTGCTGACCAGGCCCGATGGATTTGAACGGGGATCGGCCGAATGGCTGGCGCAGGCTTTCCTCAAGACGACGGGCGGGGACTCGGCAGCGCTGGTCCGCGTCCTCGACACCTTTGTCGATACCCCGCCCGAGGTGCTGGCGACGATCCGCCAGCCGACGCTGGTGGTGGCGGGGAGCGATGATTTCGACAATGGATCGGCCGAGGCGCTGGCCGCGTCCCTGCCCAATGCAAAGCACGTCGTGACGCCGGGCAACCATATGAGCGCGGTGATCAAGCCCGAATTGGGCGAGGCTATGGCGGATTTTCTGGCCGCTTGACCGCGCCTGGCCAAGATGCTGTCTGACGCCCGATAAAGATTGAACAAAGGGATGACCCGAATGCGCCTTGCCCTGATTTCGATGACCGCGCTGGCCCTTGGTCTGGCACCCGCCGGTGCCCATGCTGCCGACACCGCGCCCACCGCAGCCGATGCTGACGCTTTTGTTGCCAAGGCGGAAAAAGTGGGCGCTGATCTGGCGGTCGACGCCAATCGTATCCAATGGGTCAACGCGACCTTCATTACCGATGATACGGATGCGCTTGCCGCCAAAAGCGCGGCGCAAGCGACGCTGCTCCAGGTGCAATATGCCGAGGAGGCGGCGAAATATCAGAACATTCCCGGCCTTTCCCCCGACACCAAGCGCAAGCTCGACCTGCTGCGCAATGGCATTACCTTGCCCGCCCCCACCGCGCCCGGCGCCGCAGACGAGCTCGCCACGATCGTGACGCGGATGTCGTCGCAATATGGCAAGGGCATGGGCACGCTTGACGGCAAGCCGATCAACGGCAGCGATATCGAAGCCGCGATGGGCACGACGCGCGATCCCGCCAAGCTGAAGGAAATGTGGACGAGCTGGCACGACAATGTCGGCGCCCAGATGCGCGGCGATTATGGCCGCATGGTCCAGATCAGCAATCAGGGCGCCAAGGATTTGGGCTATGCCGATGTCGGCGCGATGTGGCGATCAGGCTATGACATGTCGCCCGAACAATTCGCGCAGCTGACCGACACGCTGTGGAAGCAGGTCGAGCCGCTGTACAAATCGCTCCACGCTTATGTCCGCTGGAAGCTGAACGAAAAATACGGCGACGCCGTCCAGCCCAAGACCGGCCCGATCCGCGCCGATCTGCTCGGCAATATGTGGGCGCAGGAATGGGGCAATATTTACGACGTCGTCGCGCCAAAGGGTGCCGGCGATGTAGGCTATGATACCGGCGCGCTGCTGCAAGCCAAGGGCTATGACCCGCTCAAGATGGTCAAGACGGCGGAGGGTTTCTACTCATCGCTCGGCTTCAAGCCGTTGCCCGACACTTTCTGGGCGCGCTCGCAGATCACCAAGCCCCGCGACCGCGACGTCATCTGCCATGCCTCGGCCTGGGACATCGACAATAAGGATGATATTCGGGTCAAGGCATGCCTGAAGGTCAATGCCGATGATTTCGTGACGATCCATCACGAGCTTGGCCATAATTATTACCAGCGGGCCTATAAAGACCAGCCATTCCTCTATGAAAATGGCGCGAATGATGGCTTCCACGAAGCGATTGGCGACTTCATCGCGCTGTCGATCACGCCGCAATATCTCGTTGATATCGGCTTGCTCGACAAGGACAAGGTGCCGAGCGCCGACAAGGATATTGGCCTGTTGCTCCGCCAGGCGATGGACAAGGTGGCATTCCTGCCCTTTGGCTTGCTGATCGACAAATGGCGCTGGGGCGTGTTCTCGGGCGCGATCAAGCCCGATCAATATGAGGCGTCATGGAACGATTTGCGCCGCCAATATCAGGGGATCGTGCCGCCGGTGGCGCGCGACGAGACGCGGTTTGACCCCGGCGCGAAATATCACATCCCGGCGAGTGTGCCCTACACCCGCTATTTCCTGGCGCGGCTCTATCAGTTCCAATTCTATCAGGCGGCCTGCAAAATGGCGGGATGGAAGGGGCCGCTCCACCGCTGTTCCTTCTACGGCAACAAGGCGGTTGGCGAGAAACTGAATGCGATGCTGAGCCTTGGCCAGTCGCAGCCCTGGCCACAGACGCTGAAGGTCTTCACAGGCACCGACCAGATTACCGGCCAGGCGCTGGTGGATTATTTCGGCCCGCTCAAAAAATGGCTCGACCAGCAGAATAAGGGTCACCCCACCGGGTGGTGAAATAATCGCCATCGCAAAGGCTGGACTGGACGGAGGCGCGACCCGCTGTTATGGGCCGCGCCTTCGCTTTGAGGCTGGTCGGAACCAGCCGCCGATGGAGCTTACCCACGTGAAAAAAGACACCCACCCCGATTACCACATGATCAAGGTGCAGATGACCGACGGCACCGTGTACGAAACCCGCTCCACCTGGGGCAAGGAAGGCGACACGATGACGCTGGAAATCGATCCGCTCGCCCACCCGGCCTGGACCGGCGGTCGTGGCCAGTTGCTCGATGCCGGCGGCCAAGTCGCGCGCTTCAACAAGCGCTTTGGCGGGCTTTCGCTCACCAAGAAGTAATCGGCGTTCGGCGGCGTGTCGTTAACGCGCTGTTAGTTACAAGGGCTTAGGTTTTCCCGTCGAGATGACAGGAAAGCCCATGCTGTTCGCCGCCGAATTTGAACCCGCCCAGATCGACACACGGCGCCGCAGCCCGCGCGCGCCGGTGTCGCTTGACGCGCGCATCGGGCGGGGCGGGCTTGATCGCGCCTTGTGCAAAGTGGTCAACGTCTCGCTGCACGGCGCCAAGCTGCAGACCTATTCGCTCCTGAAGGTCGATGCGGCGATCTGGCTGACGCTGCCGGTCGTCGGTCGACGCGCAGCGACGATCATCTGGGCAACCGACTTTGAAGCGGGCTGTCAATTCCTCGAGCCGCTGACCGACGCGGAACTGGAAACGCTCGTCGAAATCAGCCCCAAGTCGGACGACTGACTTACCGCACGACCGCTGGCGGAGAGGGTGGGATTCGAACCCACGGTGAGCGTGAACCCACGGCGGTTTTCAAGACCGCTGCCTTAAACCACTCGGCCACCTCTCCGCATCGCTTGGCATGCGGGCGCCGCTCCATGCGCGCGATGGAATTTTTGCGCAAGGCCCTGGGCAAGGGGTTCATGTCGAGCCGCAGCTATGGCAAAGCCTGCGTCATGAGGCGAGTTTGGGCCGGGTATGGCTGGTGGAAAGCCGGTTTGAGCGGAGCGTTGGCGCTTGCGCTGACCGCGTCGGCCAGTGCCCAGACCGACGAAGCGGGCTTCCAGAATTTTCTGCAGCAATTGCGCAGCCGTGCCCTGGCGCAAGGCGTGACGGTTGCAACGCTGGACAGCGTGCTGCCCAGCCTGACGTTCAATCCGCGCGTGATCGACCTTGATCGGGCGCAGCCCGGCGCCAATCCCAATCAGCCCCCGCCCATGTTTGAGCCCTATCGCGCCGCGCATGTCGACGCGGCACGGATCAATCGCGGACGGCAAGTCTATCAGGAGCAGCGATCCCACTTGATCGCGATCGAGCGCGAGACCGGCGTTCCCGAGGCGATCATGGTGTCGATCTGGGGAAATGAAACCGCTTATGGGTCAGTGACGGGCAATTTCGATTTGCCGCGCTCGCTGGCCTCGCTGGCCTATGAAGGGCGACGGCGCGATCTGTTCTCCGACGAATTTAGCGCGGCGATGCGCATGATCGATCGGGGCGTCCCGCGCGAGCGCTTGGTGGGAAGTTGGGCAGGCGCGACGGGAAATCCGCAGTTTCTGCCCTCCATTTATTTGCGCCTTGCCCGGGACGGCGATGGCGATGGCAAGATCGATATCTGGAACAGCCCCGCCGACACGCTTGCCTCGATCGCCAATTATTTCGCCAATGCAGGCTGGCGACGCGGCGAGCCCTGGGGACTGGCCGTGTCGGTACCGGCCACGATTGACCGCGCCGCGATTACGGGTCGAACCACGGCGCCCCGCTGCAGCCGGGTATTTGAACGGCATAGCGCCTGGAAATCGATGGCGGAATGGCGCGCGCTCGGCCTTGCCCCAATCAGCCGGCCCTGGCCCGACGATCGCATCATGGCGACGCTGATCGAACCCGATGGCCCCGGCAAAACGGGCTATCTCGCCACCTCCAACTACCGGGTGATCCTCGATTATAACTGCTCGAATTTTTACGCGCTCTCGGTTGGATTGCTCGCCGATGCCGTCTCGCAATAAGCTCTCCGCCTTCATCGCGCTGGCGAGTGCCGCCCTGTTGCAGGCGCAGACCGTGCCGCCGCCCGATGACTTGCCGAAAGGGACGGGGCCGCGCGGCACCTCACAAGCCGTGCCGGGCGCGGAACGCTATGACGCAGTCGATTATGCCGTGGTTGAACCCGGCAATGGCGCGCCGGGCGCGATCAGCGTGACGAGCCGCAAGGTGCCGGTGGGCGGGTTTGTCGAGGTCACCGCGCTCGACAGCGGCAAGACCATCGCCGCCATTGTCGCCGCCGAAGGACCAAATGTGGCAGGCCGCATCATCGGGCTGTCGCCGGGGGCAGGCGCCGCGTTGGGCGTGGGATCATCCACCCTCGTGCCGGTTCGGGTGCGGGTTATCGAGCCGAGCCAGCCCGATCAGGTGGCGCTGCGCGCAGGCCACGCTGCGGGCGAACGGCTCGATACGCCGCAAGTCTTGCTGACCGCGCTGCGCAAACGCTTGCCGCCGATGCCAGCAGCCATTGTGCCCGCGACCGCCGGCTCGCGCCGCGCGACCCAAAAACGGCCGACGCCGCCTGCCGTGGCACCGGCGAATGCGGCGGTTGTCGATCAGGAAACCGCCCCTGCGCGCCAAGTCGGTACCAGCTATGCAGCGCCCGATGCCGTCTACCCGAAACCGACGACGCCGGTCGCCACAC
>CANJKQ010000057.1 GCA_947474905.1 Pseudomonadota bacterium
AGGCGGAAGAAAAGCCAAGCCCCGTGTCAAGCACGGGGCGACGGTGAAAGTGAAGGTCTGCTCCCCACCCCTGGCCGGTCGTTAAGTCCCTATGCCGAACGCGGCCGTTTATGAGTTCACAACCCAATGTCATCCCGCTCCAACGCTCGGGCAGGGGCGTCGACGATGCGAAAGAGCGGCGCGCCATCATCGGGTAAAAAGCGTCCGTAGGACAGGCGCTCGCCAAACAGCGCTTATGATCCGACAACGCCCTTCACCGCGGTTCGCCAACCCGCCAGCCGGGCCTGCCGCCGGTCGGCATCCAACGCGGGCACAAAGCGTTCGATCGCGCCGCGTATCACGCTGGCCTCCGCCAAATCCCGGAACAGCCCGGCGCCGACGCCCGCCAGCATCGCCGCGCCCAAGGCCGTCGTCTCAGCGAATTTGGGTCGCTCAACCTCAATGGCGAGAATATCGGCCAAATCCTGCGCCATCCAGTTGTTGGCAACCATGCCGCCATCGATGCGCAGCCTTGCCCAATCGGCACCATCGGCCGCGAAGGCGGTTTTCAGGTCATGCGCTTGATAGGCCATGGCCTCAAGCGCGGCCCGGACGAGATGCGCGCGGCTGGTGGCAAAGCTCAACCCCGTGATCGCGCCGCGCGCCTCTGGCTGCCACCAGGGGGCGCCCAGCCCGGCCAGCGCGGGCACCAGATAGACGCCGCCGCTATCCTCAACGCTGCGCGCCAGCGCCTCCGTTTCCATCGCGGTGCCAATAAGGCCGATCGAGTCGCGCAGCCATTTGATCAGGCTGCCAGCGACGAAGACCGATCCTTCCAGCGCATAGGAGCGAAGGCCGCCCAATTGCCACGCGACCGTCGACAATAGCCGATGCGTCGAAACCGGCGGCGTCGGGCCGGCTTGCGTCAGGATGAACGCGCCGGTGCCGAAGGTCGCCTTGGTTTCGCCGGGGTTGAGGCAGGATTGGCCAATGGTGGCAGCCTGCTGATCGCCCGCCAGCCCGCAAATCGGAATCGCCGCCCCGAACAGCGTCGTTTCGCCCATTTGCCCGGCGCAATCGACGATTTCGGGCAAGGCGTGGCGAGGGGCATCGAACAAGTCGATCAAGCCATCGTCCCACCCGCCCTTGGCGATATCCATCAGCGCGGTGCGGCTGGCGTTGGTGGCATCAGTGATGTGGCGACCGCCCCGACCTTCGCTGGCGGTCAATTTCCACACCAGCCAGCTCTCGATCGTGCCGATCGCGAGTCGATCGCCCGCGTCGGCCAGTTGCGGCCAGTGCCGCATCGCCCAGCCGATCTTGGAGCCCGAGAAATAAGGGTCAAGCAGCAAGCCGGTCTTGGCCTGAACGGCGCCTTCATGCCCCGCTTCCTTCAGCGCGCGGCACTCAGCGGCGGTTCGGCGGTCCTGCCAGACAATGGCAGGCGCAAGCGGCTCGCCGGTCGTCTTGTCCCAGAACACCACGGTTTCGCGCTGATTGGTGATGCCGATCGCGGCGATGCGCGCCGCCCCGCCTGCCGCTGTGACCATGGCTTGTGTTACCGCCAGCGTCTTTGCCCAGATTTCGGCGGCGTCGTGCTCGACCAGGCCAGGGGCAGGGTAATGCTGGGTCAATTCCAGCTGATGGCTAGCGACGACCGCGCCATCGGGGCGGAACAGCATCGCGCGGCTTGAGGTGGTGCCCTCGTCAATCACCAGAATGAAGTCGCTCATGGCGTCAACGCTAGCCGGGATTATCAGCGCTCGTAAATGGCGCTAATGGTAGAGCGAACGGATGACCTCCTGTCTGCCGTTCGCCCTGAGCCTGTCGAAGGGCCGTCTTTCTTCGCAAGGAAGAGCGGTGCTTCGACAAGCTCAGCACGAACGGGGGGCACGAAAGGGCAAATTTTGATGGCCGAAGACGGCGACAGCATCCGCGATCAGCACCGGGCGACACCGCTCTATGATGCGGCGTTCGGCATGCCGATGCCGGCGGACGCGTCAGCGGAAGAGCTGGCGCGCATCGCGCTGCGGCGCGATCGGCTGCTGGCGGCGCTGACGCTGATTGCGGGCCTGGGCCTCGCGGTCGCGCTGCCCTTTGCGCTCAAGGCGGGGGCGGAGTTTTTTCTACCCGTCACGACCGCGCTGGTCATCGCCGTGGCGCTGGTGCCCGTGCTCGAATGGCTGGAGCGGCGGCGGCTGCCCGCGCCGCTCGCTGCCTTTATTTGCGTCATCCTGTTCCTTGCCATCGCCAATGTGGCGCTAGCGGCGGTCGTGGTGCCGGCGGTCGAGTTTTTCCGCCTGCTGCCCGAACGGATCAGCCGCATCCGCATGAACATCAAACCGGTGATGGACCTGTATTTCAGCCTGGAGAAATATCTCGACAAGGCGGCGATGAAGCTCGCCATCGGCTCGGCCAAGCACGCCGCCACCTCTGCTGCGCAGACCAGCGTGCCGCCCCCGTCGCTGATCGAGCTGATCGCGACGGCCGCACCGGCCATCGCCATTCAGATCTTTTTCGGGACGCTGGTGGTGTTCTTCTTCCTGTCGGGCTGGACGCGGCTCAGGCGCCAGACCATCACCAGCCGGACCAGCTTTGACGGGGCGATGGCGACGGCGCGGCTGATCCAGGATCTGGTTGATGATACCTCGGCCTATCTCGGCACCATCACCGTCATCAACTTGTCGCTGGGGCTGGTGGTGGCCGGGTTCCTGTGGATTTTCGGCATGCCCTATCCGCTGATGTGGGGCGGTATTGTCGCGCTGGCGAATTATGTCCCTTATTTCGGGCCGATCACTGCCGCGCTGCTGCTTGGCGTTGGCGGGCTGATGACGTTTGAAAGCCCGGCGGTCGCCTTGTCGCCGGCGCTGATCATGGTGGCGACGCACTTGATCGAATCGAACCTGGTGACGCCGCTCATCGTTGGCCATCGGTTGACGATCAACCCGATTATGATCCTGATCTCGTTGAGCTTCTGGAGCTGGGTATGGGGCACGGCCGGGGCGCTGCTGGCGGTGCCATTGCTCATCATCATCCAGACGGTGATGGAAGCGGCAGGCAAGCCCGATATCGCCGGTTTCCTGTTCGAGCATGGCACGCTAGACAAGCCCGGCGGCCGACAGGAACGCGCGCGGCGGCGGCGGAATTAGGCTGGTGCAAGCGTCAATCCTCCCCCGCCAGGGGGAGGTGGCGCCGTAGGCGACGGAGGTGGAGGACATCCTGACGGCCGTTGTCGTTTCCTCCCCCTCCGTCAGGCTTTGCCCGACACCTCCCCCTGGCGGGGGAGAATTGGCGCCAAAGCGAGATTGAGGCTGGAAGCGGCTGTTGACACCTGCGCAGCGCTCCACTAGGTGGCGCGCTCTCGCTTACAAGCGGGTGTAGCTCAGTTGGTTAGAGCGCCGGCCTGTCACGCCGGAGGTCGCGGGTTCGAGCCCCGTCACTCGCGCCATTTCCCCGTTTCCATCCAGCGCAACAGCGGTTTGAGCGGCGCGATCCAGATGATGCCGGTCAGCGCGTAAAAGCCGAGCTGCGCCAGCGTCGGCCAGCCGATCAGCACATCCGCCAGCGCCGCGATCAGCAATGCCCAGACGCCGATCAGCGCGAGGATGAGGAACATGCCTGCGGGTTTGCGCCAGCTTGGGGTCATGGGGTGGGGATCATCCAGTCGCGTTCGGTCAACATCGCGTGCAGCGGCTCGTCCCACGCGTCAACCGGGACTTGCGGCACCTGCTGCACCGACCAGGCGATGCCGATTCGGCGGGCATGGGGTCGCGCGGCAAGCGCGCAGTCATAAAATCCCCCGCCATGGCCCAGCCGATGGCCGCGCGCGTCAAAGGCGACAAGCGGGATGAGCAGCAGGTCGGGCTCGATGTCGGGGGAATCCGGGCTGGGTTGCTGCAGCGCCATCGGGCCGTGCTCAAGCGGATCGCCCGGCGCCCAGCGGAGAAAGCGCATGGGCGCAGACCGCGTCGTAACATGCGGCAGGGCGAGCGTGCAGCCTCTGGCATGGGCATGGGCGAGCAGGGGGGTAGGGTCTGCCTCATCCGCCATGGCCATATAGCCCGCCACCACCCGCGCCTTGTCGAGCAAATCGCGCAAGGGCGCAGGCACGGCCAGGGGCGGCGGGCCAGCCGCGACGAACGCCCGCCGTGCCGTCAGCACCGCGCGTCGCATCTCGGCCTTCGCGGCGGCGGCGGAAGCGGCGGAGGAAGAAGGTGGCGGGACCGCCATGGCCGTTTGCCTGAATATCCTCTGACGCCAGTAACGTCAGGTGGGGACCATGTTCCAGGGCCAGGACCCCGAAAGGGACAGCCCCCTTGGATGATGTATCGCCTCAGGGATGTTCCAAAAGGCTCGTACCGGGCAGTGCCCGCCGTATTCCAATCTAGTCCTTTGGCACCGCTTGCTCAAGGGCTAGCGCGATCGATTCGAGGCGTTCGGCGATTTCAGCGATCAGCGCGTCCCCCGCATCCGCCGTTTTCGTGCCGCCGCCACGCTGCGCTTCTTCCAGCGCGTCGGCCAGCATCAGCCCGACGAACAGCAAAGTGCGTTCATCGTTCAGCCCGCCCGACGCCTGTTTCGCTGCGTCCCAGCGCTGTTCGAGCAATGTGCCCAGCCGCGCCACCTGCGCTTCCGATCCATCGCGGCAGGCGATGTGGTGGGTGCGACCGCCCAAGGTGATGGGAACGTCAGCCACTCAGCGCCTCGGTTGTTCTTCGATGATGCTGTCAAGCGTGGCGATGGCGCCGGCCAGGCTCATCCGCAGCGCTGCATTGCGCTTCACCTGGTCGCCATGCGCGGCGGCGAGCGCCCTGGCGGCGGTGTCAATCCGCTTCAACGCGGCGTCGATGCGATCGCGTCCCTCCGCCATGACCGCTAGGGATAGCATGCCCCCCACAGCCCGCAAGCCCGTTCTGGCCGCCATGGTTGACGCGCCGCACCATGGCCCGCAAAGACGCCACGTCGAATCGGCCCGCAACAATTCCGCCGCGGCCGACAGCGCCGACACCGGAAGGGAATTGATGGGCACTACGCCAGCCGAGCTTGCCAATGCGATCCGCGCCTTGTCGATGGATGCGGTCGAGGCGGCCAATTCGGGCCATCCCGGCATGCCGATGGGCATGGCCGATGTCGCGACCGAGCTGTTTACCCATCACCTGAAATTCGATCCCGCCGATCCGCACTGGGCCGATCGGGACCGCTTTGTGCTGTCGGCCGGGCACGGATCGATGCTGCTATACTCGGTGCTGTACCTGACCGGCTATGCGCGCCCGACGATCGACGACATCCGCCATTTCCGCCAGCTTGGCAGCCCGTGCGCGGGCCACCCCGAAAATTTCGAACTGGCGGGTGTCGAATGCACCACCGGGCCGCTGGGGCAGGGGCTGGCGATGGCGGTCGGCATGGCGATTGCCGAGCGGCACCTGAACGCCAAATTCGGCGATGATCTGGTCGATCACCGCACCTGGGTGATCGCCGGCGACGGCTGCCTGATGGAAGGCATCAACCACGAAGCGATCGGCCTTGCCGGGCGGCTCGGGCTGGGGCGGCTGATCGTGCTGTGGGATGATAATCGCATCACCATCGATGGCGCGGTGTCGCTGTCGTCGAGCGAGGATATCCCGGCGCGCTACACTGCGACCGGCTGGCATGTCGTTTCGTGCGACGGCCATGACCCGGCCGACATTGCCCGCGCGCTCGATGCCGCCAAGGCCGATCCGCGCCCCTCGCTCGTCCAGTGCCGGACGGTGATCGGCAAGGGCGCGCCCAACCTGCAGGGCACTTCCAAAACGCATGGCAGCCCGCTGGGGGCCGCCGAAGTCGCCGCCGCGCGGGCGACGCTGGGCTGGGCGGCAGGGCCGTTCGAGGTGCCGGACGATATCCTATCGGCGTGGCGTAAGGCGGGCGCGCGGGGCCGGTTGCGGCGCGATGCCTGGCAGACGCGCGTTGATGGCCTGAGCGGGACGCAGGGCGATGACTTCCGTGCCTATCTGGCGGACGAGCTGGGCCGGCATGTCGATATCCAGCCCTATCTCGACCAGTTGATCGCCAAGCCGCAGAAGATCGCGACGCGCAAGGCATCCGAACTGGCGCTCGATTATCTTGCACCGCATGCCGCGCTGCTCGGCGGCTCGGCGGACCTGACCGGCTCTAACAACACCAAGGTCGCCGCGACGCCGCCGATGGATGCTGGCGCGAATGGCTATGGCGGGCGCTATATCTATTACGGCATCCGCGAATTCGGCATGGCGGCGGCGATGAACGGCATGGCGCTGCACGGCGGCGTCATCCCCTATGGCGGGACGTTCCTGGTTTTCTCGGATTACATGCGCAACGCCATCCGCTTGTCGGCGCTGCAGCACGCGCAGGTCGTTTATGTGATGACGCATGATTCGATCGGGCTGGGTGAAGACGGGCCGACGCACCAGCCGATCGAGCATCTGATGTCCCTGCGGCTGATCCCCAATCTCCACGTCTATCGCCCCTGCGACGCGATCGAGACGGCGGAATGCTGGGCGCTGGCGCTCACGCGGCGCGACGGGCCGTCGCTGCTCGCGCTGAGCCG
>CANJKQ010000058.1 GCA_947474905.1 Pseudomonadota bacterium
CAGCGCCATACCGAGCGTCCCGAACGCGAGCGCGCGATGCTTGCCGATCCGCCGCGAGAGCCATAGCCAGAAAGGCAGGGAAAGGAGGCCCGATATGTTCTCGCCGGCGAGGATAATCGGAAACAGCGGTTTGGCGTGAAACACTTGCTCGATAACGATCAGATGCAGTGACGCACCAATTATCGCGCCGGCCATCAGGACGACGAGGCCGCCAAGGAGCCGCATGAAAGCCCGATTGTCCAGGATGACCCGAATCGCGCCGCGCCAATCCACCGGCTCGGTCTTGACGACTTCGGCAGGCGGTTCTGGAACGAACACCAGCCCGACCGCGAACAGGATCGGCATCAGCATGACGAAGCTGGCGCCCAGCCAGAACATGAGCTGCGCAGTGTCGCCGATACCCTGTCGCTGCAGCACGAAGATCAGCACCAGCGCGGCAAGGCTCGATAGCGTGCCGAACCCTTCGCGCCACCCGGCCACCCGGGTGCGGCCCGAATAGCTCTTGGAGAGCTCGGCGCCCCAGGCCTTGTACGGTGTATCCACCATGTTGAACGACACGTAAGTGACCGCGATCCAGAAAATGGCGTAGCCCGGCGTGACGCGGAACGGGGGCGCGAAGACCATCCAAATCCCGAGCATCAGAAACGGGAGTCCCGCAACGATCCACGGCTTGCGCCGCCCGAACCGAGTTCGCGTGCGGTCGCTCAGCACGCCGATGAGCGGTTCCGTGACGATATCGGTCATCCGAGTCAGGAACAGGATGCCGCCGACCAACCCGAGCGACAGGCCTTTCAGAGCGTAGAACGATGGAATGAACGTGACGAGCGGCGTCATCGCCAGCGCGTGGGTGAGATACGGGACGGCGTAGAGAAATGCCTGCCGGTTCCCGGCGCTCCCGCCAGCGCGTGTCATGCGTACTGCTCCAGGAAGGCCGCCATCCGAACAACCGTAGCCGCCGCCCAAGCCTGTGGCACGTTGGCGTGGGTGTAGGGAATAGGACTTTCATCCTCGATCCGCGGGTAGCCCGATATGAGTTCTGGCGCTTGGTGGCGAGGCGACGCGGCGGCCAGATCCAGCAGTGCGCGCGCGACCTGAAGCAGCTCGGCCGTAAAGCCATATCGCGCCAGCCCCATCGCAAACAAACCAGTGTCGTGCGGCCACACGCTGCCGTTATGATAGGAGACGGGATTGTAAGCCACTTCGTCGCTTCCCAGCGTCCTCAGGCCCCAGCCCGACCAAAGCGGGGGGCTGAGCAGCGTGCGCACAAGCACCGGGGCGATATCCTCCGGCACGATGCCGCACCACAGGAGATGCCCGGGGTCGGATGACAGGACCCGCAGCGGCTGTGAGTCGGCGTCAAGCGCCATCGCGTAGCTGCCAAGCTCTGGAAGCCAGAAGCGGCGGTGAAACGCCTCGCGCAGCACATCGGCACGGGCCAGCAAGTCTGACTCTCTCGCCGGCAGAAGTCGCGCCGCAGCAATAAGCGCGGCAAAGGCATAGCCTTGCACTTCAGCCACGGCGAGCGGCTGGCGCGCGCGCTGCCCCATTTCGTCGACCATTGAATTGGCCGAGTCCTTCCACGACTGCACCGTCAGCCCCGAGCCCGACGACTCAAACGTTGCCAACCCGCTCGGCCCTTCGAGGTGCTTGACGAGCCAGTCGGTCGCCGCTTCGACCGCAGGCAGCAAGGTAATGTCGAATGCTCGGTTGATACCCGCATCCGCATGCGCGCCAGCCGCCATCAGGAACCAGGGCGTCGCGTCGACCGAGCCATAATAACGCCCGAACGGCACACGACCCGTTCGGCTGAGTTCCCCCCGCCGAACCTCGTGCAAAATCTTGCCCGGCTCTTCTTCGCGAAACGGATCGACAACGCGCCCTTGATGTTCCGCCAGGAACTCCAGCACTGCCCGCAGAACATCTGGCCGCCACTCCAGCAGCATCAGCCCGGTGATCAGCGCATCGCGGCCGAAATGATTGACGAACACAGGTATTCCGGCGGCTGGATACGGACCGTGCCGGGTCCGCAGCAACAGCGCGCGCAGATCGTCAACCGCGCGCCGAACGTGCGGACCCTGCGCGCGCAAGGCATCGAACGATTGCCGCCACGCGGCATAGGAGGGGAGCGGCGGGAGGGACGCATCGTCCGCATCGGCATCGTCGATATCGAGCCGCACGGACACGATCTCCGTGCCGCGTGGGGCGAGCGTCACGCGCCAGGTCAACCCGGCAGGGAGGTCGCTGCTCGACGATAAGAGAGCCCGGTGACACACGCCGTCCTCTGCCACCCGCACGAACGCCAGCGCATCTCCTGCGGGCTCGGGCGAAATGTCGAACTGCCATTCGTCCCTGCGGCCGACGAACAGATCGACCATGCGCGCTCTGACCTCGAGTTTAAGAACTACATCCTTGATTTCATTTGTAAGATTGGTGAGCGTCCAGCGATCGTCCAAACCCTGCCCATCGATGGTGAGCAGGCGGTGCAAACCGACCGTCTGCGTCTGGTCGTCGGCGACGATCGCGTGCGTCTCCTCGATTGTGTCGCGGGCAACCGAGATTGCGAGCCGCAATGCGCCCCCCGCATCCCATGCCCAACGGTCGAAATACACGCTGTCCCGAAAGAAGACGCCGCTGAGCGCCCAACCGATCGCGGCATCGCTTTCCGGTACAACGTAAACCTCGTTTTCCTTGGCCCCGCCCAATGTCGTCACTTTCTTATCCATACGTGTATGCATCTTGACATCATGTTGCGAGTGTCGCAAGCCTTTCCTCCAGCCGCATCGCCGTTCGATGCCGGTCCCATCAAGATAGCGTCACTAAGGCGCTCGCGGGGAGGATGATATGAAGGGCTCACAGACCAGCTGGATCAACAGTGACGGGGCTTCGATCAAGCGGTGGCGCGCGCTGGTGCTCACCACGACTGCAATCGCGCTCAGCACAGCGAGCGCAGCGCGAGCGCAGGTGACGCCCGCACCTGCTACGGCGACAGGCGCAACGGATGCTAATAGCAAGGGCAATGACGATATCGTCGTCACTGCGACCAAGACGGGCCAAACCGTGCTTCAGGCGCCAGTATCTGTATCCGTCGTCTCCTCCGAGACGATCCGCGGTGCGGGCGCCACGAACTTCACCGAGCTATCGACGCTGTTGCCAAGCGTCGTGTTTTCACAGCAACAATCACCGGTTCAGTCCAATGTCGGCATTCGCGGCGTTACCACTGCCGGCGGCAGCGCAGCGCTCGAGCCAAGCGTGGGCATCTATGTCGACGGCATCTTCACCGACCGGACATCCATTGGAATTACCGATTTCAACGACATCGCCGCAGTCGAGGTCTTGCGCGGACCACAGTCGACGCTGTTTGGGAATTCCTCGCCCGCGGGAGTCATCAACTTCGTAACCAAGCGACCCGATCGCAAGCTCGGCGGTGATTTCGAGGTGAGCTACGGCAATTTCAATACCGTCAAGGCGTCGGGTACGGTGACGGGCCCACTCGTTGACGGCGCACTCTACGGGCGGATCAGTGGTTTCTATCACCGCCGCGACGGTTATCTGAAGAACCTGATCGGCAAGGATAGCAACGATCTCGACGCCGAGGGAGTCCGCGCGAAGCTGTTGTTCGACAACGACGGCAGCGCAACTCTTGTCGGGACTGCCGAATATTCGCGTACGCGACAGAATTGCTGCATCCCCGTGTTCGTCAATGTGCCAGACGCCACCTATGCCCGTTTTGCGACGGCGTCGATCAACTATCCCTTCGTGGGAACCGGAGTGCCCTTCCCCCGCGACCAATACAACACCCAGACTGTCGCCTCGGATGGTTCAAGCACCTTCAACCAGGATCTGTACGCTTTTTCACTCGAGGGCCGCTTTCACTTGGGCGGGGGCTACGACCTGCTCACAGTGTCCGGGTATCGCAATATCAAGCAGGTCAGCGCCGCCGATATCGACTTCACCGGCCTTAACCTGCTCAACTTCCCCAGCGTTGTCCGCAAGGAACGGCAGTTGAGCCAGGAAATCCGGCTTATCTCACCACAGAATCAGCCCTTTACCTGGCTTGCAGGCGCCTATTATTTCCGC
Source organism: Pseudomonadota bacterium (assembly GCA_947474905.1). The sequence continues at coordinate 4,078 of CANJKQ010000058.1, forward strand.
AAGCAGGTGACCGAGGCCAGCGCTCTGGTGATCGATCCGCAGACTGCCGCCATTCTCGGTGGCAATGCCGTCGCGCAGAATTCCCCGACCTTCTCGTCCATCAAGAACGAGAATGCGGCGATATTCGCAGAAGCCGATCTGGAGCTTTTCCATCGGCTGAAGCTGACCGGCGGCATCCGCTACAATTACGACGACAAGGGCATTTACGCCACCGCCGCGCGCTTGAAAGCCGATGGCACGCCGCTGTCGCCACTCCAGACTATCCCCCCGGACAAGCGCAATCTCAGCGGCGGCAGGTTGACCTATCGCGGCGTCGCTGAGTTGACACTGTCGAACGCCTTCCGTGCGTATGCCTCGTATACGCGCGGATACAAGGCGTTCGGCATCAATGACGACGCTAACCTGTTGCGTAACATCCCTGGTGCGGACTTCTTCTTCGGGAGCGAGATCGTCGACAATTATGAGGTCGGCTTCAAAGGCTCGGTATCGCCGATCCACCTTACGTATGCGATCGCGCTGTTCGACGAGAAGTATAAGAATTTCCAAGCCTTGTCGTCCTTCACCGATACAACTGGCAAGCTGCAATTCTATTTGCAGAACGCAGCCAGCTTGACGTCGAAAGGCGTGGAGGCGGATATGAGCATTCGCCCCGTCCGCTCGCTGACGCTGTCCGTCTCGGCGAGCTACGTCGATGCGAAGTTCGATAGCTTCCCGAATGCGCAAGGCCCGTCCGGAACCCGCAATCTCTCCGGATTTCCCTTGTCGGACGCGCCCAAATTCTCGGGAAGCTTCGTCGCCCGGTACGACGCCCCAATCGGCGAGAAACTGCACATCTACGCCCAGGGAGACGTTTTTCACCGCTCGTCGGTTTTCACCGAGCTGACCTACGATCCCAACCTCGTCCAGCACGCCTATACCAAGCTCGACGCGCGCCTCGGACTGGGTCGCATCGGCAAGGGTTGGTCGATCGAAGTGTGGGGACGCAATCTGACCGATGTCATCACCTTCGGTCGTGGCGGCCAGCCAGTGTTCGGATCGGTGACCGCGTTGCTGCCTTTGGTGAAAGTGCCAAGCTTTCCCATCGCGGGCGCGTATATCAAGTTCACAGGCGAGCCTCGCACCTTCGGCGGTACGCTGCGGTACTCGTTCTGATCGGGTTTCGCCTCCAAAGCCGTGTTGACATTAAAACAAATGCCTCCCGCCCGCGTCGCGATGATCGGCGCGGGCACGATTGCCGGATCGTATCGAGACGGCCTGCGGGCTACGCCTGGGTTTGACGTGGTCGCGGTGGCGTCGCGGAATGGAACGGGCGCGTGCGCGCTCGCCGACGGAGACCCGACGCTTCGAGTCGACACAGTGGCGGGTGTTCTGGCCGATCCCGCCATCAATTACGTCTTGAACCTGACGCCCGCCGCCGAGCACGGGGCAGTCACGAGGGCCTGTCTGGAGGCGGGCAAGCACGTCTATTCCGAGAAGCCACTGGCGTCGGACTTGCCCGAAGCTGACGACCTGATCGCGCTGGCCGCGCGCCGCGGCCTGCTGCTCGCCTGCGCGCCAGCGACCTTTCTTTGGCCGCCGCTCGCGACCGCGCGGCGGCTGATCGATGAAGGACGGCTTGGGCGGATAGTCGGCGCGATGACATCGCTCGTGTATCCGGGCCCCGAGCTTTTTCATCCACGACCCGCTCATCTCTACGCCGCGGCAGCAGGCCCCCTTCGCGACATGGGCGTTTATCAAGTCAGAGCCCTGATTGCCATGCTGGGACCGGTGCAAGACGTTTGCGCGATGGCCAGCAAGGGAAGGGCCGACCGTCAGGTCCTTGTCGGTCCCGCCGCCGGGCAGAGTTTTCCGGTACTTGCCTCGACTCACGTCAACGCGCTGCTGCGCCACGCGAGCGGCGCCATATCAAGCCTCGTGGTCAGTTTTGAAGGGCTGGCGGCCCGGCCACCAGCAATCGACGTTTTCGGTCGCGATGGTGCCCTAACGATCGAGCAGTATCACTCGCCCGAAGCTGTTCTGCGGTTTGCCGATGCGCCCGGAAAGATCAGGGCATTCCCCCCCGACCCGCCTACCTGGTCGGCAGCGTCTTGGACGCTTGGGGTCACGTCTGCTTGGTCGTGCTTTCACGCTGGCAAACCCGTTCCGACGAGTGCGACGCTGGCTCGCGATACCCTTGAGGTGTTGAGTGCGATCGACTTGGCACTTTGAACGATTGGGTAAATGACACCTTATGTGTAGCGGCGTCGAGTTAGGCTCGGTAGATTTTCTACGGCTTCGGCCGTTCACTGGGCCCGGCGCACGATGATCGATTGTGCGCGGTTGATCATGGGCGCCCGCCACCGCTGCTGCACGTCAGCGTGCCGCCCACTCTACGATCGCTCTATGCACCTATGTGAG
>CANJKQ010000059.1 GCA_947474905.1 Pseudomonadota bacterium
GATATTGCCGCGTTGATGCTGGACGGTGACCGTCGTGTTGCCGGTAACTTCTTCATCGACTGCACCGGGTTTCGCAGCTTGCTACTGGGGCAGACGCTGGGCGTGCCGTTCGTCGATTGGACGCATTGGCTGCCCTGTGACACCGCGCTGGCGGTGCCCAGCGAAACCGGCGAGCGGATGCGGCCCTTTACCCAGTCAATGGCGCGCCCGGCGGGATGGCAATGGCGCATTCCGCTGCAGCACCGCACCGGCAATGGCCATGTCTTCTGTTCAAGCTTCATGACGGTTGATGAGGCCAGCGCGCTGCTGCTGGCCAATCTGGAAGGCCCGGCGCTCGCCGATCCACGGCCGATTCGCTTCACCACCGGGCACCGGCACGATTATTGGTCGCATAATTGCGTCGCGCTGGGGCTGGCGGCGGGGTTTATGGAACCGCTTGAATCGACCAGCATCCATCTGGTCCAGTCGGGCATCGGGCGGTTGCTCAACGTGTTATCGGGCGATCCTGCGATGATGTCGGCGGGGCGCGACGTGTTCAACCGTTTGTCGACGATCGAATGGGCCCGCATCCGCGACTTCCTCGTGTTGCACTATGTGGCCAATCAACGCGTCGGCGAGCCGTTCTGGGATCATTGCCGGGCAATGGCGGTGCCCGACACGCTCGCCGAGAAAATCGCGCTGTTCCGCGAAGCTGGGCTGTTCATGCGCGAAGAGGATGAGCTGTTCCTCGACGATAGCTGGGCGCAGGTGATGATCGGCCAGGGCATCCAGCCAGGCAGCTGGTCCCCGCTTGCGGATAATGTGCCCGCCGAGGAAATCGGCCCCTTCCTGCAAACGCTCGCCAAGGCGTGCCGCGTCAAGGCGGAAGCGTTGCCCAGCCATCGCAGCGTCGTCACCGCTATGGTCGGCACGCGCGTTGCCGAACGTGTCTAGCCCGAGCGAGCCGTTGATGAGATCAGCCCGACTTAAGCCATTCCGCCACGGGTTTCTTGCCGCGCTGCTGATGATCGGCGCGCCGTTGGGGTCGGCAGTGGCGCAGGAAGCGAAGCCCGCACCCTCCTTTCGGGACCGGTTGCCCGAAGACGATGTCATCTATTTTCTGCTGCCCGACCGGTTCGACAATGGCGACCCCGCCAATGACAAGGGCGGCTTGACCGGCGATCGTTTGAAAACGGGATATGACCCCACCGCCAAGGGCTTTTACCATGGCGGCGACCTGAAGGGCGTGATCAAGCGGCTCGATTATATCCAGCATCTGGGCGCCACCGCGATCTGGGTCGCGCCGATTTTCAAGAACAAGGCCGTGCAGGGCGCGCCGGGGCAGGAATCGGCGGGCTATCATGGCTATTGGATCACCGATTTCACCCAGGTCGACCCGCATTTCGGCACCAATGCCGATTTTCGCGCGCTGGTCGATGCAGCGCATGCGCGTGGGCTGAAAGTCTATATGGACATCGTCGTCAATCACACGGCCGATGTTATCAAATATCGCGAATGTCTGCCCGATCGGCACTGCCCCTATCGCAGCCGCGCCGATTATCCCTATCAGCGCAAAGGCGGGCTGAACGGGTTGCCGATCAACCAGGGATTTGCTGGCGATCAGGACGGGTCGACCGCCAATTTCGTCAAGCTGACGGACCCGACCTATTCGTACACTCCCTATATTCCCAAGGGCGAGGAGCATGCCAAGACGCCCGATTGGCTGAACGACATCACGCTTTATCACAATCGCGGCGACACCAACTGGTCGGGCGAGAGCGCGCAACTGGGCGACTTTTCGGGTCTCGACGATGTGATGACCGAGAACCCCAAGGTCGTCGCGGGGATGATCGACATTTTCGCCGGCTGGATCGATAGCTTTGGCATTGATGGCTTCCGCATCGACACCACCAAGCATGTGAATCCCGAATTTTGGCAGCAATTCGTGCCCGCGATGCAGGCGCGCGCCAGGGCTGATGGCATTCCCAATTTCCACATTTTCGGCGAAGTGGCGACCGGGGATTTTGATCCCGCGCTGCTCGCCCGTCATACGCGCATCGACAAGCTGCCCGCCGTGCTCGACTTCGCGTTCGCGCGCGCGGTGGTCGACGCGGTGGCGGGTGGCAAGGGCAACGGCATTTTTGCCGAACTTTTCCAGGATGATGCGCTGTATGAGGGCGGATCGACTGCGGCCAAGCGCTTGCCGACATTCCTCGGCAATCATGACGCCGGGCGTTTTGCGATGTTCGTGCGCAAGTCCAACCCCAAGGCAAGTGCTGCGGAACAGCTGCAGCGCGTGAAGCTCGGCTATGCCATGCTGCTGACCCTGCGGGGTATCCCGACCATCTATTCGGGCGACGAACAGGGCTTTGTCGGCAGCGGCGGCGATCAGGAATCGCGCCAGGACATGTTCGGATCGAAAGTGGTGAGCTATAATCAGCAGGCGCTGCTTGGCACCGTCGCCACCACGGCTACGCCACGTTTTGACGAAAACCACCCGCTGTATCGCGAAATTTCGTCGCTCGCGCGGCTCAGGGTTGCGCATCCGGCGCTAAGGCGCGGCGATACCATCGTGCGCGCCGCCGATGATATGCCGGGCCTGCTTGCCATTACCCGGCGCGACACGGTGAGCGGGGAGCGCGTATTGATCGCCTTCAACACCTCAACCAAGCCAATCACCCGCGCCATTGCGATCGCTGCGGATATTGAAGGCTATCGCTCGCTGGCCGGCACCTGCCCGGTGGAGGTGGCCGCGCCGGGCAGCGCGGTGATCACGCTGCCGTCGCTCGGCTATGCCATCTGCCAGGGAATACGACAGTGACGTTGACCGCGCCCGCCATGTTGGCGTCCCCGCGCCTTGCCCGCGAATGGTGGCGCGGCGCCTCGGTCTATCAGATTTACCCGCGCAGCTTTGCCGATTCAAATGGCGACGGCATTGGCGATCTGCCGGGCATTACTGCGCATCTGGATTATGTCGCATCTCTAGGGGTGACGGGGGTGTGGCTGTCGCCCTTCTTCACCTCACCAATGAAGGATTTCGGCTATGACGTTGCCGATTATCGCGATGTCGATCCCATTTTCGGCACGCTTGCCGATTTCGATGCGCTGGTCGAACGCGCGCACGCGCTGAACCTGCGCGTCATCATCGATCAGGTCTATTCGCACACGTCGGATGCGCATGCCTGGTTCGCGGAAAGCCGCTCCAGCCGGGCCAATGCCAAGGCGGATTGGTATGTATGGGCCGACGCCAAGCCCGATGGCAGCCCCCCCAATAATTGGCAATCGGTGTTTGGCGGGCCGGCCTGGACCTGGGACGCGCGGCGGCGGCAATATTTCATGCATAATTTCCTGACGAGCCAGCCGCAGCTCAACGTTCACAATCCTGCCGTGCAGGATGCGCTGCTGGCCGTAGCGCGGTTCTGGCTTGATCGCGGCGTCGATGGCTTTCGCGTCGATGCGATCAACTTTGCGATGCACGACCCTGACTTGCGGGACAATCCGCCGGCGCCGCCGTCCAACGGGGTGCGGACCCGGTCGTTCGATTACCAGATGCATATCCATAATCAGTCGCACCCCGATATCCCGCTGTTTCTGGAGCGGCTGCGCACGCTGACCGACGAATATGGCGCCTTTACCGTCGCCGAAGTGGGCGGCGCCAATGCCGAGGCGGAGATGAAGGCGTTTACGGCGGGGGACGACCGGCTCAACACCGCTTATGGCTTCAATTTTCTCTATGCCGACGCGCTGACGCCGACGCTGGTGCGCGAGGCGATTGAGGCGTGGCCGTCGCGGATGGGGCTGGGCTGGCCGAGCTGGGCTTTTGAAAATCACGACGCGCCGCGCGCCGTTTCGCGCTGGACGACGCCCGACCATGCCGGCGCATTCGCGCGGATGAAGATGCTGCTGCTGGCGTGTCTGCGAGGCAATATCTTCCTCTATTATGGCGAGGAATTGGGGCTTACTCAGGTCGATATCGGCTTTGACGACCTGAAAGATCCCGAAGCGATCGCCAACTGGCCATTGACGCTGGGTCGCGATGGCGCGCGCACGCCGATGCCGTGGCGAGCGGATTGCCCCGGGCTGGGCTTTTCGACCGCGCGGCCCTGGCTGCCGCTTGGCCCTGATCATGCCGACAAGGCGGTGGATCGGCAGGCCGATGACGCGCAATCGTTGCTCAATTTTACGCGCCATGTGCTTGCGATGCGCAACGACAATGACGCACTGATCCTGGGCGACATGCGCGTTCTGGTCGCTGAGGATCAGTTGCTGGTGTTTGAACGCGCGGCGCCCGGGCAGCGCATGATCTGCGCCTTCAACATGGGCGAACACCCGGTGCGCTGGCGTCGCGATCGCGACGGGCGCTGGCAGACGCTGATTGCGACGGGCGACATCGGCGATGACGTGTTGGGCGGCTATGCCGCTTATGTGGCGGAGTATCAGGCATGATGTGGCGTTTTCTGGCGGCGATCCTGGTGGCACTGGGCGGTTTCACCCCCGCAATGGCGGCGCCGGTTGCCAGCATCAGCTCGCCGGGCAATGCCGTGTCGGTGGCGGTCGAGCTGGATGGTGAGGGCCGCGCGCTCTACACCGTCAGCCGCAAGGGCACGCCGATCATCAATCCGTCGCGGCTCGGCTTTTTGTTCACCGATGCGCCCAAGATTGAGCGTGGCCTTGCCTATGTCAGCCAATCGGCCCGCGATGAGGACACAAGCTGGGATCAGCCTTGGGGCGAGTGGCAGACGATCCGCAATCATTTCCGTGAGTTGCGGGTGCGGTTGCAGGAAAAGGGGACGCTTCACCGCATCATGGACGTGGTGTTTCGCGTCTATGATGACGGCGTTGGCTTTCGCTATGAATTTCCCGATCAGCCCAATCTGAAGAACGCCAATATTGCCGATGAGCTGACCGAATTCGCTTTCGCGCAGGGCGGCACGGCATGGTGGAAGCCGGCTTTCCTCTGGAATCGCGAGGAATATCTCTACAACCGGACGCCGCTATCGGCGGTGGGCACGGCGGACACGCCCGTGACGATCAAGCTTGCCGACGGCACGCATGTCGCGCTGCACGAGGCCGCCTTGGTCGATTATTCGGGCATGGCGGTGGCGCGGACCGAGGGCAACACGTTGCGCGCCGCGCTGACGCCGGGCTCGGGCGCGCCCAAGGTGGTCAAGCATGGCGCATGGTTCACGCCCTGGCGCACGCTGATCATCGCGGACGATGCGCCGGGCATTTACATGAGCCACCTGATGCTCAACCTCAATGAATCCAACAAACTCGGCGATATGAGCTGGTTCAAGCCCGGCAAGTTCGTCGGCGTATGGTGGAACATGATCAAAGGCGACTGGACCTGGGCGCGTGGGCCCCGGCACGGTGCGACCACCGAGCATGTGAAGCAATATATCGACTTCGCCGCCAAGAACGGCATCCACAATGTGCTGGTCGAAGGCTGGAATGTCGGCTGGGACGGCGACTGGTTCGGCAACGGCAATGACATGGATTTCGCCAAGCCGACCGAGGATTTCGACGCCGATGCGCTGGCGGCCTATGCCAAGTCGAAGGGCGTGCGGCTGATCGACCATAACGAGACCGGCGGATCGGCGAGCCATTACGAAGCGCAGTTCGACAAGGCATTCAAATTTGCCGCCGACCACAATGAGATGGTCGACAAGACCGGCTATGTCACCGATGCCGGCCAGATCGAGCGCATCGATGCCGATGGCAGCCAGCACCGCGAATGGCATGAGGGGCAGTGGATGTCGAACCACTATCTCAATGTCGTCAAGGCGGCGGCCAAATATCACGTCGCGATCGACAGCCATGAGCCGATCAAGGGCACCGGCCTGCAGCGCACCTATCCCAATTGGGTGGCGCGCGAGGGCTCGCGCGGGATGGAATATAATAGCTGGATCGGCGGCACGGAGGCCAATTTCCTGGGCAAAAACCCGCCCGAGCATGAAGCGAACCTGGTGTTCACGCGGATGCTCGAAGGGCCGATGGACTTCACGCCCGGCGTGCTCAGCCTGACCGGCGCGAGCGGCAGCCCGATCTTCTCGACCGAAGCCAAGCAGCTGGCGCTTTACGTCGTGCTGTATTCCCCGGTCGAAATGGCCGCCGATACGCCCGAAAATTACGCGCAGCACATGGGCGCTTTCCAGTTCATCAAGGACGTGCCGACCGACTGGACCGACACGCGCGTGTTGAATGGCGAGGTCGGCGATTATGTTACGATCGCGCGGAAGGAAAAGGGCGGCAATGACTGGTATCTGGGCGCAATCACCGACGAAAATGCCCGCACGCTCAACGTGAAGCTCGATTTTCTCGATCCCGGCAAAACCTATACCGCGCAAATCTATCGCGACGGCGATGACGCCGATTACCGCACCGACAAGCGTCATTCGATCGTGATCGAAAGCCGAAAGGTGCGCAGCGGCGACACGTTGACCCTGGCACTGGCGCCGGGCGGCGGGCAGGCGATCCGGTTTGTGGCGCCGGGA
>CANJKQ010000060.1 GCA_947474905.1 Pseudomonadota bacterium
GCTGTTACTACGCTTCGCCGCTGCGGGACATCGCCTCTCGTGGATCGTCGCGACAGACGGGGCGGCGGCTGGCGGGGGTCGCGACCGCGCACTGGCGGAACGCCGCGCGACCGAAGCACGTACCGCCGCTGGCCAATGCGGTGCCGCGTTAACGATGCTCGGGTTTGCAGATGGCGAGCTTGGTCGCGAGAAGGATGCGACGGCGGCGATCGGCCAAACGCTCGATGCCATGTGTCCGGACCTGATCGTCACCCATGCGCCGAACGACTATCATCCCGATCACCGCGCGCTGTCACGCTACGTCGACTGGGTCGCGCCGCTCGGCACGCCAATATTGCACAGTGACAATATGCTGGGGCGAGGCTTCGAACCGCATTTCGTTGTCGACATCGGCGACGTGATCGATGCCAAGCGCGCCGCCCTGCACGCGCATGAATCGCAACGCTCACTCAATTTCGAGGAGCCGCTTGAGATATGGAGCCGCTTTCGGGCACTGCAGGCCGCTCCCGGAGCGTTCCGTCACGGCGAAGCCTATCGGGCGTGGCGCGGCGATCCCCGGACGTTGCTCGACGACATCGGGCGGTTTCGGACCATTTGACGTTGGAGATACCCGATGGTTGGACGAATCCAAATTGAGGGGACGCGCTTCATTGATGGGCATGGTCGGCACGTCCTGCTGCGCGGGGTCAATTTCGGCGGAGACTGCAAGGTGCCGTTCGCGCCGAACGGCCATACGTACTTGCCCAGCGACTTCTCGGATCATCGGGAAGTCAGTTTCGTAGGCCGGCCGGCGCCCCTCGACGAGATCGACGCTCATCTGGCGCGGATTGCACATTGGGGTTTCAACTGCCTTCGTTTGCTGACCACCTGGGAAGCGGTCGAGCATGCCGGGCCAGGCCATTACGACAAAGCCTATCTCGACTATTTCGCCGAAGTCTGTCGGCGGGCGGGCGCGCATGGGCTGCATGTTTTCGTGGACTTTCACCAGGATGTTTGGGCGCGGATGTCCGGGGGCGATGGCGCGCCGGGGTGGACGTTCGAAGCAGCGGGGCTCGACTTCAGGCGCTTCGACGCGGCAGATGCCGCGCTCGTAATGCAATATCGCTACGACGCCCGCGTCGGCGGGCGGCAGGCAGGCTACCCGGTCATGAGTTGGGGGTCCAATTATCGCATGCCCGCGAACGGGATCATGTGGACGCTGTTCTTCGCGGGTGACGCTTTCGCCCCCGGCTGCACGGTCGATGGAGTAAACATCCAGCACTATCTGCAGGCGCATTATCTCGGCAGCATGCGCGCGCTTGCAGAGCGGGTGGCCGACATCGACGCGGTGATCGGCTTCGATACGCTGAATGAGCCGGGCTCGGGCTGGATCGGGCAACGGCTTGGCGAGCGCAAGGGCTTGTTGCGGGGCGCGGCCTGGTCGCCACTTGACGGGCTCGCGGTCGCGAGCGGTATCCGTCGGACGCTGCCGCTGCTCGAAGGCGGCGATACGGTCGTGAACGGTTCCGGGAGGTCAATCTGGCTGCCTGGCAGGGTCGACCCGTTCCGAGCAGCAGGTGCCTGGGATCTGGACGCGACCGGCCAGCCGGTGGCGCTCGACGACGATTACTTTGCGGAGGTGGCGGGGCAAGCCGTCGAAATCGAGCGCGACTATCGACTTCCCTTCTTTCATCAGGTCGCTAAAACCGTCCGTGCCGTTCGGGAAGACTGGCTCGTATTCGCCGAAGCGGACCCGTTCGGGGCGATACGAGGGCAGGGTTTTCCCGAACCGATGCCCGAGCGCACCGTCAATGCGAGCCACTGGTACGATCTGACGGCATTGGTGACGAAGCAGTTCGACCCGGCCCGCTCGGTCGACGTCTTGACTGGTACCGTGCGCGAGGGTGAGGCTGCCATCGAAGCAGGGTATATCGACGGGCTTGGCCGGATTCGCGCCGTTGGCACGGCACTCAACGGCGGCGCGCCAACGCTGATCGGCGAATGCGGTATCGCCTATGACATGAACGACGCGAGCGCCTACGCGGCTTGGGCAGCGGGGGACCGGCACGGGGACATCTGGTCCGCCCAAACGACGGCCCTAGATCTCATGTACAACGCGCTTGACCGGTTGCTCCTGTCCTCGACCCAATGGAACTACACCGTGTCGAACCGGAACGATCCGATGGTCGGCGACGGCTGGAACCAGGAAGACTTGTCGATGTGGTCTGCCGATCAGGCGACGTCACCTGAAGATTTGGATAGCGGGGGCCGCGCCGTCGATGGCTTCTGTCGACCCTACGCCACCGCGGTTCAGGGTAAAATCGTGAGCCAAAAGTTCGACCGCCGAACCGCTGCGTTCGAACTCGTGTACGATGCGGAACCTACGATCCGTGCCCCGACAATCCTTTATATCCCTCACAGGGTTTATCGGAATGGCTATGTCCTATCTCAAGGTGAAGGGCATACCGAAGGTGTCGATCAAATTGTCGCTTTACCCATCAGCGCGGTCGGTCGACAGACCGTCACCGTTCGCCGGAAGGATATAGTGTAGCCGAATGCCGCAGGTGATAACGACTGGTAATGGCGACCCGGGTCAGTAACAGCCATTGAAGATCCGGCGGCGGGGGTCGCAATTTGCTTGGCGAATAAGTCGCAGTGTGGTTTTTGTCGGGACTGTGAAATCACGATCGTTGAGGTCGGTCGTTTAATTCTCTGAGCAAGGTTTGACTAGGTGTAGGGGAGATTTTGGAGACGACAGACTTGCCGATCGGCGAAACGGCGCCCGAGGTTAGCGATGGCAATCCGAGGTATCTCGCCCGGCTGTTCCGACGCGAGGTGCGGGTCACTCCGGCGCAGTATCGTCGGGAGCGGCGGCGGTGACGGAAGATCGGCCTCAGCTCCACCTGGCTCGGTCTTGGAACATTCCTGATGCCGTTGGTGCCTTGACGACATCGGCTCACGCCACAGCGTGCCATTGGGGCCATAGTATGCGTGAATTGGACGGCGCGACTATCCCGGCTAATAAGTTGTTTTTTGCGGTTAAGCCTACTCATGCGGTGCGGATTAGTGGCGGGAAACCAAGCGTTCCGTCTATCCGCGCGGCGGCATCGGGCTTATGGCCGAGGGTAGCGGCGGGCGGTGGTTGTATGAGGATAGTGTCGACATCCTCCACATCCTTTTTCCCGGCAGCCGGCTCAACGCGTTGGCAGACCAGAATGAGATCGGGAAACGGGTGGAGCTTCGGGATCAGATCGACCTCGACGATCCATTTCTTCAAACTTTATGTGTCGAGACCGGGCTTGTTTGCCGGGATCGCGAAATTGACTATCTGTACGTCGAGACCCTGTTTCTGTCGATCGGCCTTCGTCTGATCCGACGACATGCGATTGGCAGTCTGCCGCCAAACAGCGAAGGAAAGGGTTCGAAATGTCTTCGTGCGGACTGGCAACCGGCCCGAGTTCGCGATCGTTTACTGTCCGGCTTGGGCGGTGATTTTAATCTTGTCGACTTGGCCGGGGAGGCCCGTCTGTCTCCGTTTCATTTCGCGCGCCTTCAAGACGTCGACCGGCGTGCCGCCGCATCGTTACCTCGTGCAGCTTCGTATCAAGAAGGCGCGCAAACTCTTGGAGACGATTGATCCGCCGATCAGCGAGATCGCGGCCCAGGTGGGCTACGACGACCCGAGCTATCTCGCACGGTTGTTCCGGCGCGAGGTAGGGAAGACACCCGCCGCATACCGGAGGGAGAGGCGGGAGTAATGTTCCTCTCCCTCGATCGTATCAACGCTCGCCGTTCACATACTCCCACACCTTCGACACCACCACCGATCCCTCGCCGACAGCGGAGGCAACGCGCTTGACCGACCCCGCGCGGATGTCGCCGACCGCGAAGATGCCGGGCTGGGACGTGGCGAAGGGTGAATCCGCCCCGACTGCCGCCGCAGTGCGAATGAAACCCTTCGCGTCGAGATCGACAAGGCCTGATAGCCAGTCGATGTTGGGCGCCGCACCCACCATGATGAAGAGGGCGCGGGTGCTGATCTCGCGCGTTTCGCCGGTGTTGGCGTCGCGGACCGTGACAGCCTCCAAATGTTCGCCGCCACGCAGGGCCACAACCTCGGCGCCGTAGTGGATGTCGATGGCGGGGTCGGCCTCCAGGCGGCTCGACAGGTAGCTCGACATCGAGGCGGACAGCGACGACCCGCGCACCAGCACATGGACGCACTTGGCCGAGCGGCTGAGATACATCGCTGCCTGGCCAGCAGAGTTACCGCCGCCGATGATGACCGCCTGCGTGTCTTTGCAATAGCGAGCCTCAATCTCGGTGGCGGCGTAATAGACACCAGCCCCCTCAAAGTCGGCGAGCCGAGGAATCGGCAACCGGCGATATTGGACGCCCGCAGCGACGATTACCGCGTGTCCGCGCACGCGCTCGCCATTGTCGAAGGTAGCGCAGAAGTCGCCATCCTTCAGCCGGTCCAATTTCGCTACGCGGCGGGGCATGGCGAAGCGCGTGCCAAACTTCATCGCCTGCACCTCGCCGCGCCAAACGAGGTCGCCTCCCGAGATGCCGGTCGGAAACCCCATATAGTTCTCGATCCGGCTGGACGTGCCGGCCTGACCGCCGATGGCCGCATCCTCGATAACCAGGGCGCGCAGGCCCTCGGCACCGGCATAGACACCGGCCGCCACGCCCGCCGGACCGCCGCCCACGATCAGCACATCGAACGACTCGTCGTGGCGGAGGTCGCGGTTGAGGCCCAGCAGAGCGGCAACCTTTTGGGGTGTCGGATCAGTCACGACTACGTCGCGTCCGAAGATAACCGCCGGCCTGGCTGCGGTGATGGAACAGCTCTGCGCGGTGATCCTTGCTTCGGGGCTGTCGAGCGGCAGAGACGTGTAGGGTATGCGATTGCGACTGGCGAATTCGGCGATCTGTCGGACGTTGCGATCCTCATCCTCGCCGATCAGCGTGAGCGTACTGTCGCGATCCTCGATCTGCCGGCGGCGGCGCGCGGCGAGCACCGTGATGATGATGTCTGACATCTCCGGGATCTGCGCCATCAGCGTTAGCAGCTTATCACGCGCCACCTCGATGACGCGCGTATCGCGAACGGCACGCATCGCCATCGACCATGCGCCTCCGCTAAGGAGCGCGATCTCGCCCATGAACTGCGTCGGGCCAAGCGTCGTGGGGAGATGACGCTCGCCGGTATAGGCGTTGACCACCTCGATCTCGCCGTCTTCGACATAACGGAAGCAGTTGGCGGGTACGCTGGGGCGCGCGATGGAGGCTCCGGCCGCGTAGGTGACCTCAGTTCCCGCCGCGCGCAGCGCCGCGACATGTGCCTCGGCGAGCGGTGTTCGCTGCATCTGGCGAAGATCGGCGGCAATGGTTTCCAGAAGCAGGTCCTATTCGATGTCGCTGCGCTCAGTAGAATCGGGGCATCGGGCCGCGCTGCGGCGTCTGGTCGGGTAGATCGATGAAGGTGTCGTCGACATAACACCAGCCCCAACCTTCGGGCGGATCATAGCCCTCAATGATCGGGTGGCTGGTCCGATGAAAGTGCGCGGTCGCGTGCCGGTTGGGCGACTGGTCGCAGCACCCGACATGACCGCACGTCCGGCAAAGCCGCAGATGCAGCCAGGGTGAGCCGATCCTCAGGCACTCCTCGCAACCGAGCGCGCTCGGTATGACCGCTTCGATCGTATCGAGATGGGTGCAACCGTCACCCATTGCGGCGGCTCGCGTTCATGGACGTAACACCACTTCGGCGGTGGCGGCGTCGGGCGCTCCCCGATGCAGCTCGAGGAATGCCTCGCCGATCCGCTTGGGATTGAGCGGGCCGTCATTGCTGACCGTCCCGGCGATCGTCACCGTGCCGACACGGACCCCCTTGGGCGCGAGTTCGGCCGCGAGCATCAGCGCCAGGCTGCGGATCGAGGCTTTGCCGATCGACAGCGACGGCGCTTCGGGAGACGGATACATCGCTAGCCCGCCGCCGGTGAACAGAAGGGTGCCGCTGCCCGCCGCGACCATCCCGGGCGCAACCGAACGCGCAGCGGTGAGCGCGCCTGCGACGCATGTCCGGAAGTCGGCCAGCAGGTCCTCGGTCGACAGCGCGAGGACGGGGCCGGGACGCCAGTGCGCGGCGTTGTAGACGAGCACTTGCGGCTCGCCGTGCGCGGCGCGCGCATCGGCGATCGCGGCGAGCAGAGCCTCGTCGTCGCCAGCGTCGGCGACGTGCCCGGTAGCCGTGATACCTGTGGCCGTCAAAGCAGCGGCTGCGGCGGCAACCTTATCTGCCGAGCGGGCGATCAGCGCGATCGGGTGACCTTGTCCAGCAAAGACGTCGGCGACGCCTGCAGCGACGCCCGGCCCATATCCTATGATGATTACCGGTCCGGTCTCAACCATCGTCTTCGTCCCTTCTAACACACGGTTTAGCTAGGTTCCCGGTGCGCTTCCAGCTTCCACAAGGA
>CANJKQ010000061.1 GCA_947474905.1 Pseudomonadota bacterium
GAGCGCCTGGGTCAGCGCCTCGATTTCGGGTGAAGCCATGGCGGTAGAGATAAGCGCCCCGGCGTCGAAAAGGAAATGTCCAGCGCCGCGAAACGAGCTATCATACCGTAATGCTCTTGCTTGCCCTCCTCGCGCTGCCTCTAGCCACGTCGCTGTCGCTATCCCAAGCCGAAGCCTTGGCGATGACCGCGCCAACGGTCGAGGACTCAGTTAGAGTACGTCACGCCCACCCATTTGTTGAAGCCATTCAACCTTCTCCACAAGGTTGGACGTTCACGATTAATGCGCGAGATGGGTGCCCCACCAAGCGACCGTGCTCGGGGCTGATTGGGCATTTTTCCGTGAACCGGTTTAACGGCATTGTTATGGACCTCGATTTAGCTTTTGATGGTCGACGGGTATCCTCTGCCCGAATGAGAGCGCTGCTGAAGCACTTCGGGTCACACCGCTGATCTTCCGCTTTGGTTCAGCCCAGCCTAAATCAAATCCATGCGCATCGTCTTCATGGGAACCCCCGATTTCGCCGTGCCGGTGCTGCAAGCGCTCGTGGCGGCGGGGCATGAGGTGGTCGCGGCTTATTGCCAGCCGCCGCGCCCGGCGGGGCGAGGCAAGGCGCTGCAGCCCTCCCCCGTGCAGCGCGCGGCGGAAGCGCTGGGGATCGAGGTGCTCGCGCCAATTTCGTTCCGCAAGGATGCGGGCGCGGTCGATGGCTTTGCCGCGCTCAAGCCCGATGTCGCCGTGGTTGCGGCCTATGGCCTGATCCTGCCGCAGGCGATCCTGGATATCCCGGCGCATGGCTGCCTCAACGTCCACGCCTCGCTGCTGCCGCGCTGGCGGGGGGCGGCGCCGATCCAGCGCGCGATATTGGCGGGCGATGCCGAGACGGGCGTCTGCATCATGCAGATGGAGGCGGGGTTGGATACCGGGCCGGTGCGGTTGGTGGGATCGCTGCCAATCGATGGCAAGACGGCGGGGCAACTGACGGAAGAACTGAGCGATTTGGGGGCGCGATTAATGGTCGAGGTGCTGGGCGATTTGCCTGCCCACCCCGCCTTGCCGCAGCCGGATCACGGCGTCACCTACGCCAGCAAGATCGACAAGGCAGAAAGCCGGATCGACTGGTCGGCTGATGCGGAAGCGGTCGAGCGGCAGGTGCGCGCCTTCAATCCCGTGCCGGGGGCGTGGTTCGAGGTCGGGGGCGAGCGGGTGAAGGTGCTGGCGGCAGAAATCCGTCATCCCAGCGAAAGCTGGGATCGCTCGCAGCATGGGGAAAGTGGCGCGAGCGACCCCGGCTTTCGCCGGGGTGACGGATTAGACACGGAAGCGGACGGTGGGCAGGCATTCGCTCCCGGACAAGTCCTCGACGACACCCTCACCATCGCCTGCGGCCGCGGCGCGATCCGCCCCACCTTGCTCCAGCGCGCCGGGCGTGGCGCCATGACGGCGGCGGAGCTGCTGCGTGGCTTCCCCATTCCCGCCGGTACGCTCCTCAAGTGACCCGTTTCGCGCTGACGATCGACTATGATGGCCGCCCCTTCATGGGCTGGCAGAGGCAAGCACACGGCCCGAGCGTGCAGCAGGCGATCGAGGAAGCACTCACCCGGATCGTCCATGAGGAGGCGCAGGTCTATGCCGCCGGGCGCACCGATGCCGGGGTCCATGCGACGGGGATGCGCGCACATGTCGATATCGCGCGGACGATTACGCCGTTCCGGCTGATGGAAGCGCTCAACGCGCTGCTCCGCCCTGCGCCGGTCGCGATCCTCGATTGCGTCGTCGTGCCCGACGACTGGCATGCGCGCTTCTCGTGCCTGGCGCGCCATTACGAATATCGCATCGTCAATCGCCGCGCGCCGCTCACCACCGAGCTTGGCCTCGCCTGGCGCGTGCCGACGCCGCTCGACGCTGACGCCATGGCGCGCGGCGCCGAGCGTCTGGTGGGGAGGCATGACTTCACCACTTTCCGCTCGGCGCATTGCCAGGCCGATAGTCCGGTGCGGACACTCGACCGGCTCGATGTGGTGCGCGAAGGCGAGCGGATCAGCGTCTTCGCCTCGGCGCGGTCGTTCCTCCATCATCAGGTACGATCGATGGTCGGGTGCCTGATGCTGGTCGGGCAAGGCAAATGGACGCCGGATGACGTCACGGCGGCCCTTGACGCGCGCGACCGGGCGGCGTTGGGCCTCAACGCGCCGCCCGACGGCCTTTATTTCCGCCGCGCCGATTACCCTTGAGTGCGGCGCGACAGCCGGGCGGCAAGCTCGACATGGGTCGACCAACGGAACTGGCCGACAGGCTGAACCCAATCGAGGCGATACCCACCATCGCACATCATCTTAACATCGCGGGCAAAGCTGCTGGGATTACATGAAACATAGGCGACCACCGGTTCATTGCTTCCCGCCAGTTCCTGCGCCTGTTCGCGTGCACCGGCCCGGGGCGGATCGAGGATGATGGCATCGAACCGATCGAGTTCGCCGCGCGACAACGGCCGACGATAAAGGTCGCGATGGTCGGCAAACACACCGCGCGTCGCCCCGCCAAGCTTTAGCGCAAGGGCGGCATCGCGCGCCGCCTCTGCCGCATAGACACGCTTGCCCGATCCGCTCAGCGCCAAGGCGAAGGTGCCGATGCCGCTGAACAGATCGGCAAGCATGGCGGCGTCGCCAATCGCGTCACGCACCGCGGCAACCAGCGCCGCCTCCCCCTCCGCCGTTGCCTGCAGGAACGCGCCGTGCGGAAAGCCCACCGCCATGCCCCCCAGCGTGACGGTTGCCGCGGCGGGTTCCCACCGCGTCTCCGCGCCGAGCCCGCTGTCGAGCGCGAGGCGCGCCAGCCGGTGCGTCGCCGCGAAATCCGACAGCTTTTCGGCCGCGCTCAGCCCCTCAGCCGCCACCCCGACCAGCAGCAGGTCAACGCCTTGATCGATCAGCGTCATCCGCGCTTCGGCGCGGCCCTTTGGCGGCATGACGTCATTGAGCAGCCGCCGCAGCGGCGCGACCAGCGCCATCAACAGGGGGTGCAGGATCGCGCAATCCTGCACATCGACCAGCTTGTGGCTGCCAGCCTCGCTAAAGCCCAGGATCAGCTTGGCACCCCGGCGCTCGGCATGGAGCGTGGCGCGCCGTCGGCTGCGCGGCGGCGACAGCGCGGGCGGGCGAAGATCAGCCTCCAGCCCCTGCGCCGCCAGCGCGCCGCTCACCCGATCGCGCACGAAATCGGCATAGGCGGCATC
Organism: Pseudomonadota bacterium; assembly: GCA_947474905.1. The sequence continues at coordinate 3,236 of CANJKQ010000061.1, forward strand.
GTCAAGATGCTGGAGTTGGCAACCGCCGCAGCGCGGGAAATGCGGGCATTGCGGTGGCTGATGATGGGGGCCCGGCGTTACCTCGCCGTCCGCATCGATGACGTCGCCGGGCGCGGCCAAGGCGACGTGACGGCCACTCGCGGTTACGCCATCCCCTCGCGCGGCGACCCTGATGATGGTTTCGGTCATCGCGATCGGCGCGCTTTGCCCAGGGCCAGCGCGAGATCATCCGCCAGAAAGGGTTTGGGAACCAGCCGGGCCGCCGCGCCATGTAGCCACACGCCCGCGCTTGCCGCATCGGCGACGCCCGCCGCCAGCAGCGCGCCGATTGCGCCGGCAAGCACGTCACCCGTCCCCGCCGTCGACAGCCAGGGATCGCCCGGCAGGCTGATCCGCGCGGTGCCGTCGGGATGAGCGACGACGGTGTCTGCGCCCTTGAACACCACCACCGCACCGCATCGGCGTGCCGCCGCGCGCGTCGCTGTCAACTTGCTGCCCTGCCAATCGCCGAACAGCGCCCGAAACTCGCCCGCATGCGGCGTCAAGATCACCGGCGCGGCGCGATCGGCAAAGGCAAAGTGGCGATCGGCCAGCAGGTGCAGGGCATCGCCGTCGATCACCAACGGCAGGGGCGAAGCAAGGGCGATATCGAGCCGCCGCGACGCCTCGCCATCGCGCCCCAGCCCCGGACCGATCACCAACGCCGTTGTCGGCCGATCGCCGAGCAATGCCGACAGATTATCCGACCATGGCTTGCGGACGACCGCATGCGGCAAGAGCATCGCCTCCCCGCCGATCACCAGGCCAGAGCCCGCACCGGCATGCATTGCCGCCACGATCGCCAGCGCCGCCGCGCCCGGCATGGCGCCTGCCACCACGCCCACCAGACCGCGCGAATATTTGTAATCGCCCGCCCCGGGTACCGGCAGATTGGGGGCCGCGATAACCCGATCAGCGGCATCATCCAGCGCGTTGCCCAGGCCAAGGTCGATCAGGCGCACCGACCCACAACGCTGAGCGGCGGGTTGCAGGAGATGCGCGGGCTTCAACGCGCCCAGCGCCAACGTCACGTCAAAGGACGGCACCGGGGCGCCACTTTCGCTACCGTCGTCGCTCGCGACTCCGCTGGGCAGATCGACCGCCACGGACAGCCATGCCGCCGCCGCCAGCTCAGCCAATCGATCCAGCACCATCGGCGCCACCGGCCGCGACAGCCCCGTTCCGAACAGCGCGTCGACCAGAATTGGTGCGGGCGGCGCCGTCATGACGTCATCGACGGGACCGTCCCAGCCTGAGCGAGCGCGCATGGCCGCGTCAGTGGCAGGCGGGCCCAGAGCGGCGACGCGCACCTTGCACCCCATTGCCCGCAATTGCGCAGCGGCGACATAGCCATCGCCACCATTACTACCCGGGCCGCAGAGCAGCAGAATCTCGCGCTCACCCGCAAGCCGGGTCACCCATTGCGCCACGCCCGTCCCGGCGCGCGCCATCAGCGTATCGACTGTTGCCCCCGCCGCCATCGCCCGCGCCTCGGCTTCGCGCATCGCGGCGGCGCAGAGCACCGGCAGCCCGTCGAGCGGCGTCATCGTGCGTCTGCCTGCCCCACCGTTGCCGGCAGTCGATAGCGATCGCCCGCCAGCGCAACTTCGATTTCATGCGCGCCCACCACCCTCACCCGCGCCCGCTCGGCGCCATCGGCGGCAATCACGCCGCGGCCGTCGCGGGTGATTTTCAGGCGCCTGAAGCCGCCATCGGGGTGGCGCAGCGTCAGAATCGCGCCGTCCTGTGTCGGCGTCCGTTCAACCGTGCACACGGCCGCCAGCGCCGCGCCCTGATGCGCGCAGGCAATGCCGCCGCTATCGGGCGCACGGGTCGGCCGGGTAAAGCGCGCGGCATCGGACGCATCGCTGCGGCTGCATGCCGTCACCGCCAGGCACAAGGCCAGGCTAAATATCCGCGTAAACATGCGTTTCGGCCGCCGCGCCCGGATGCGTCACGGCGCCCTGATAGGCTGGCCCGACGGTCTTGGCATAGCGCCACAGCGCGCCCGACTGATAATCATTGGCGCGCGGTTGCCAGCGCGCGCGTCGATCAGCCAGCACCGTTTGCGGCACATCAAGGTCGATCGTGCCGGCCTCGGCGTCGATGCGGATGATGTCGCCATCCTCGATCAGCGCGATGGGGCCGCCATCCGCCGCCTCTGGCCCGACATGGCCGATGCAAAAACCGCGCGTCGCGCCCGAAAACCGGCCATCGGTGATCAGCGCGACCTTCTCGCCCATACCCTGGCCATAAAGCGCGGCGGTGGTTGACAGCATCTCGCGCATGCCCGGCCCGCCCTTGGGGCCTTCATAGCGGATGACGATCACCGAGCCTTCGGCAATATCGCGCCCCTCGACCGCGGCAAAGGCATCTTCCTCACAATCGAAGACCCGCGCCGGGCCTTCAAACTGCAGCCGGTGCATGCCCGCCACCTTCACGATCGCGCCTTCGGGGGCCAGCGAACCCTTCAGCCCGACCACGCCCCCTGTCGGCGACAACGGTGCCTTGACGTCGTAAATCACTTTCTGATCGGGGTTCCAGCTGACCTGATCGATATTCTCGCCCAGTGTCTTGCCAGTGACGGTCAGGCAATTGCCGTCAAGAAAGCCGCCGGCAAGCATCGTCTTCATCAGCATATAGACGCCGCCCGCTTCATACATATCCTTGGCGACATATTTGCCACCGGGTTTTAAATCAGCGATGTAAGGTGTTGATTTAAAGGCTTCTGCGACATCAAACAGGTCAAACTCAATCCCCGCCTCATGCGCCATGGCCGGCAGGTGCAATGCGGCGTTGGTCGATCCGCCGGTTGCCGCCACCACGCGTGCCGCGTTGATGAAGGCCGCGCGCGAGCAGATGTCGCGCGGGCGGATATTGGCGTCAAGCAACGCCATTACCTGTTCGCCCGCCGCCACTGCGATTTCGGCGCGGCTCTGGTACGGCGCGGGCACCATGTTGGAATTGGGCAGCGACAAGCCAATTGCCTCGCCGACGCAGGCCATGGTGTTGGCGGTGAATTGGCCCCCGCACGCGCCATGGCCCGGGCAGGCGACTTTTTCGAGCGCGATCAGCTGGTGGAGCGGGCAATTGCCCGCCGCATGCTGGCCCACCGCCTCAAACACATCGACGACGGTCACGTCCTTGTCGTGGACGCGCCCCGGCAGGATCGAC
>CANJKQ010000062.1 GCA_947474905.1 Pseudomonadota bacterium
GATTGACGTTCTTCCATGCCCGAGGGCCCCAGTAGCAGCCGCCCCCCGCTCCCCACTCCAGAGCCCGCGCCCGGTGAAGGCGGCTTATGGCGCGGCATCAAGGCGCTGATCTTTGGCGAAGAGGGCGACGAATCGCTCCGCGCCCAGATCGAGGAAGCGATCGACGCGCATGAGGAAGACCCCGCGCCCGATGCCAAGGGCGACCTCTCCCCGCTCGAACGCCAGATGCTGCGCAACCTGCTCCATTTCGGCGAGCGCGATGCGGGCGATGTCGGCGTGCCGCGCGCCGACATCATTGCGGTGGAAGAACAGACCAGCTTTGCCGATCTGGTGCAATTATTCGCCGAGGCCGGGCACAGCCGGCTGCCCGTCTATCGCGAAACGCTCGATCAGATCATCGGCATGGTCCATATCAAGGACGTGTTCGCGATCATGGCCAAGGGGGCCAGGCCGCCTGCGTCGATCGCCGAGTTGATCCGCCAGCCGCTTTACGTGCCCATGTCGCGCGGCACGCTCGATCTGCTCGCCGACATGCGCCAGAAACGCGTGCATCTTGCGATCGTGCTCGACGAATATTCGGGGACCGAGGGTCTGGTGACGATCGAGGATTTGATCGAAGAGATTACTGGCGCAATCGAGGATGAGCATGATGACGCGCCGCAAGCGATGATCGTCGCGGTCGACGATGGGCTGTGGGAAGCCGATGGCCGCGCGGAATTGAAGGAAATCGCCACCGCGATCGATCCACGCCTTGCCGAGACCGACGACGATATCGATACCATTGGCGGGCTGACGGCGGTGCTTGCCGGGCAAGTGCCCGATGCCGGGCAATGCATCGCTCACCCATCGGGCTGGACGATCGAGGTGACACAGGCTGATCCCCGCCGCGTGCTGCGCGTCCGCCTCCACCCGCCGGCGCGGGGCGATAGCGCGGCTGAGACGTGAGGCTAGCTATTCGTCTCCTGGTTCGACGAAGCACGTCACTGTGCCACCAAACGTCATTGCGAGGAGCGTAGCGACGAAGCAATCCATGTCACTCGCCAAAGGCTGGATTGCTTCGCTCCGCTCGCAATGACGCCGTGCAAATTTATTCGGGAATGGTTTAGGATAAGACCATGCGCAAATATGCCCTGCCCTTTCTCGGCTGCCTCGTCCTGGTCCTGCTCGGCTTCTGGTATTGGGCCAGCCGCCCCGATGTGGCGCGATTGCCGTTTGATGCGGTCGTCGGCGCGCGCCCGGCGATCAGCGATCCGCGACCGCAGGTTTATCCCACGATCAACGTCGCCAAGGCGGTGGGGTGGCCGCAGGGGGGCGCCCCCACCCCGGCGGCGGGACTGAAGCTGAATGCCTTTGCCAATGGGCTTGATCATCCGCGTTGGCTCTATCGCTTGCCCAATGGCGATGTGCTGGTTGCGGAAACCAACTCGCCGCCGCGTCATGTGCCGGGCATTCAGGGCTTTGTCGAAAGCTGGCTGATGAAGGAAGCCGGCGCGGCGGTGCCGTCAGCCAACCGCATCACGTTGCTGCGCGATACCAATGGCGATGGCGTGGCGGATGTGAAGACGCCACTGATCACCGGGCTCAACTCGCCGCTCGGCATGCTGTTGCTGGGCGACATGCTCTATATCGCCGATACCGACGCGCTGGTCCGCGTGCCGTATAAACTGGGCGACACCCATATCGCCGCCAAGCCCGAACTGGTGGTCCATTATCCCGGTAGCGGCCAGCATTGGGCACGCGGGCTGATTGCTTCCCAGGACGGTAAGACCGTGTTCGTCTCGGTCGGCTCGTCGACCAACATCGCCGATGACGGCATGGACGCAGAGGTCAACCGCGCCTGCATCCTGGAAATCGACCCCGAACATAAAACCGCGCGGGTCTATGCCGCTGGCTTGCGCAATCCGCAGGGCATGGCGATTGACCCCAAGACCGGACGGTTGTGGACCGTGGTCAATGAGCGCGACATGCTCGGCTCCGATCTAACCCCCGATTATCTGACGGCGGTGGAATTGGGCGATTATTTCGGCTGGCCCTATAGCTATTGGGGTGGCTATGTCGACAAGCGCGTCCAGCCCGAACGGCCCGACCTGCTGCAATATGCCAAGCGCCCCGATTATGCATTGGGGGCACATGTCGCGCCGCTGGGCCTGGCGATGGCGACCGATGCAAAGCTGGGCAATGCCTTCACCAATGGCGTGTTTGTCGGCGAACATGGCTCGTGGAACCGCGTCCCCGCCTCGGGCTATAAAGTGGTCTATGTGCCGTTCGGCGACAATGGCTTCCCCGCCAAGGGCGCCAAGCCGGTGGATGTGTTGACCGGCTTCCTCAACAAGGATGGCAAGGCGCAGGGGCGCCCGGTTGGCGTCATCACCGATGCAACGGGCGCGCTGCTCGTGGCGGACGATGTCGGCAACATGATCTGGCGAGTGAGCGCGGCGCGATAGGCGGCAGCGCTGCCAGCGCCACCCTGACTATCCTCGTCACCCGGCTTTCTGCGTCACCCCAGCTTTCTTCGTCACCCCAGCGCAAGCTGGGGTCGCTTGCCGCCCCAGACCCCAGCTTGCGCCGGGGTGACGACAATATCCGCGCCTCACGCCGTCGCGAAGATCATCGCGTCGTCGGCAAAGGCCTTGAATTCCAGGGCATTGCCGCTGGGATCGGTGAAGAACATCGTTGCCTGCTCGCCCGCCTGGCCCTTGAAGCGGATGTGCGGCGCAATGCCGAAGCGAATGCCCGCCGCCGTCAATCGATCCGCCAGCGCCTGCCAATCGGCCATCGTCAGCACGACGCCGAAATGCGGCACCGGCACGTCGTGGCCGTCAACTGGATTGGTGTGATCGGCCGGGCGTGCGGTGGGGCTGAGATGCGCGACGATCTGATGGCCATAAAGGTTGAAATCGACCCACTCAGCCGCGCTCCGCCCCTCCGGGCAGCCGAGCAGCCCGCCATAAAAGGCACGGGCCGCAGCAAGATCATGAACGGGAAAGGCGATGTGAAACGGGCGGACGGTCATCCCCCATTCCTAGCACAGGCTGAAAATTCGTCACCTGCCCTTGTTCCGCCCGCCGCCGATCCGCATAGCAGCGCGGTGGCAAAGCGATGGGAGGCGGGGATGTCGGAACAAGACCGGCATGGCGGCGAGCGATTGAGCACCGCCATCGCCCTCTCCCGGCGTTACCCCGGCGTCGCCTCGCTGATGCTCGGCGCCATCGCCGCAGCGGGATTTGCGCCGACCAATTTATGGCCGTTGACGCTGATCGCCTTTGCGGCGTGGTTGGCAATTGTCCATGCCGCGCCTTCGCTGCGTACGGCGTTGGCGAGCGGCTATGCCTTTGGCTGGGGGCATCTCGCCGTCGCCAATCGCTGGGTTGCGCAGGCATTTGTCTATCAGGACGTCATGCCACCTTGGCTGGGCTGGCCAGCAGTGGGGCTGCTCGCGCTGTATCTGGCCATTTACCCGATGGCGGCCGCAGGGCTGGCGTGGCGGTTTGGGCGGGAAGTGCTGCCGGGCCCGGCCTATGCCCTGGCGGCAGGGGCGGCGTGGATCGCGACCGAATGGCTGCGCGCGACGCTGTTCACCGGCTATCCCTGGCCGCCGCTTGCGACGATTTGGCTGCCGGTGCTGGGGGTGGCGTGGCTGGCGAAATGGGTCGGCACTTATGCGCTGTCGGGGCTTACCGTCACGGCGGCGGCGATGCTGATCCCGCTTGCCCGGCGGCAATGGCGCGCGGCGACGGCGACGGGCACGATGATCATGCTGCTGGCTCTGGCGGGTTTCGTCACCCCTGCCGATCCGCTGCCACAGGCAGCCACTAACCCCCGCTTGCGCATCGTCCAGCCCGATCTCGATCAGGAACAGCGCCCGCGTGACGATTATGCCGAACAGAATCTCCGCGCGCTTCAGGCCGATGGCGGCGCGCCCGGCGCTGCTCCCCGGCTGATCCTGTGGCCCGAAGTCGCGCTGCGCTATCTGGTCGAGAATGGCTATCCCCGCCCATATTATTGGCGAGGCGCGCCCGATATGGTCCGGGCACGGATCGCCGCCGCGCTTGGCCGCCGCGACCTTGTGCTGACCGGCGGCGACAGCCTGCGCTTCAGCCCCGACGGCAAGCTCACCGGCGGCAGCAACGCCATTTTCGCGATCGACGCGCATGGCCGATTGCTGGCCCGCTATGACAAAAGGCACCTCGTCCCCTTTGGCGAATATCTGCCGTGGCGACCGGTGCTGTCGCGGCTTGGGCTCGACCGACTGGTGCCCGGCGATATCGATTTTGATCCCGGCCCTGGCCCGCGCACCATCACCCTGCCCGGCTTCGGCCCGGTCGGCATGCTGGTGTGCTACGAAGTGATCTTCTCTGGCGAAATCGTCGATCGGGCCCATCGCCCGGCGCTGATCTTCAACCCGTCAAACGACAGCTGGTTTGCGCAATCCGGCCCCGAAATGCACCTGGCACAGGCGCGATTGCGCGCGATTGAGGAGGGGCTGCCCATTGCCCGCGCAACGCCGACGGGCATTTCCGCAATCATCGATGCCGATGGCCGCGTCGTCGCCAGGACGGGGTGGAATGTCCCCGCCGCGATCGAAACCACCATTCCCCCTGCCCACGCCCCGACCTTGTTCGCCCGGGCAGGCAATTGGCTGGCGCTGATCACCGCCGCACTGCTCATCGCGGCGGCTGTTGCCATTCGCCGCCGAGCGCGATAGGGCGCATATAACAATATCTTTATATGACCTCGGAAAGCGACTTTTCCGACCTATCAGAGGGTTTCCGATGCGCTCCAATTACCTCTTCACTTCCGAATCGGTGTCCGAAGGCCATCCCGACAAGGTTGCCGACCAGATTTCCGACGCGGTCGTCGATCTGTTCCTGTCGCGCGATCCGGTGGCGCGCGTGGCGTGCGAAACGATGGTGACGACGCAGCGCATCGTGCTGGCGGGCGAAGTCCGCTGCAATCCCGAAACCTTCCCGACGCTCGACGAAATTGAGCGCGCCGCCCGCGATACCGTCAAGCGCATCGGCTATGAACAGCATGGCTTCCACTGGCAGACCGCCGACTTCGCCTGCCACCTGCACGGCCAGTCCGCGCACATCGCCCAGGGTGTCGATGAAGCCGGTAACAAGGACGAAGGCGCCGGCGACCAGGGCATCATGTTCGGCTTTGCCTGCGACGAAACGCCCGACCTGATGCCCGCGACGCTTTATTACTCGCACCGCATTCTGGAGCGGATGGCGGCGGACCGTCATGCCCGCACCGTCGACTTCCTCGAGCCTGACGCCAAGAGCCAGGTGACGCTGAAGTTCGAGAATGGCGTGCCGACCGGCGCCACTGCGCTGGTCGTTTCCACGCAGCATACCAAGGAACTGTCGAACGATGCCGGGCAAAAGCGCCTGCGCGATTATGTGATGACGGTGTTTGAAGAAATCCTGCCCAATGGCTGGATGCCGGCTGACCTTTCCAAGGTTTATGTCAACCCGACCGGCCTGTTTGAGATCGGTGGACCTGACGGCGACGCCGGGCTGACCGGCCGCAAGATCATCGTCGACACCTATGGCGGTGCCGCCCCGCATGGCGGTGGCGCGTTCAGCGGCAAGGACCCGACCAAGGTCGATCGTTCGGCCGCCTATATCAGCCGTTACCTCGCCAAAAATATCGTCGCGGCGGGCCTCGCCAAGCGCTGCACCATCCAGCTCAGCTACGCGATCGGCATTGCCGAGCCGCTGTCGCTTTATGTCGACACGCATGGCACCGGCACGGTTGAGGAAGCGAAGATCGAGGCGGTGCTGCCCAAGCTCGTGCGCCTCAGCCCCAAGGGCATCCGCACGCACCTCGGCATGAACAAGCCCATCTATCAGCCGACCGCCGCCTACGGCCATTTCGGCCGCAAGGCGGAAGGCGACTTGTTCACCTGGGAACGCACCGACCTCGCCGACGCGCTGAAGGCGGAGCTGGCGTAACCCGCCGTCGCCCCAGCGCAAGCTGGGGCCGCTTGCCGCACGGCCCCAGCGTGCCGCCTGCGACCCCAGCCTTCGCTGGGGTGACGGTCTGGCGGTGGGCTTGCGCTGACAACCCCATCCGGCCTAGCCGCGCACGCATGAATGACCCCACCACCATCCGCCGCCTCTACGGCCGCCGCGCCGGGCATAAGCTGCGCGTTGGGCAGGCAGCGCTGATCGAGGCGATGCTGCCCGAACTCGCGGTGCCGGAGGATGGCTCGCTCGATTCCATGCGGCTGTTCGGCGATGCCAGCGGGTCGGAGCGCCCGCTTCATTTCGAGATCGGTTTTGGCGGTGGCGAGCATCTGGCCTGGCAAGCCGCGCAGAACCCCGACACTGGTTTTATCGGCTGCGAGCCGTTCCTGAATGGCGTGGTCAGCGCGCTCAACCACATCCGCGATGGCGCGCTCGCCAATGTCCGCC
>CANJKQ010000063.1 GCA_947474905.1 Pseudomonadota bacterium
CTTAGACGGTTGTCAGAAATCATTCCGCGTCGCGACCGGATCAACCGCGGGATCAGTCTGTCGAAGCGTAAGGTCGAACTCGAAAAGCAGATCGGCACGCTCAAGAAACAGCGGCAGAAGCGTCAGCCATCCAATTTCCAGGCGGGGCTTTCGACCCAGACCGCGAACGAGTTCGCTAGCGAAGTCGGATCGATTCTTGAGGCTTGGGGCTTTCCCGGTCATTGCAAGACTTTCTTCGATACCGAGGGCACGTTCGATCTCATCATCGATGGCAAGCGACGCCGCGACAACGGCAAGGGCGTGCGAGCGATCACGCACGCCGCGTTCAAGATCGGGCTGATGACCTTTTGCCGTGCCCGCGGCCTGCCCCATCCCGGCTTTGTCGTCCTCGACAGCCCACTGATCACATATCGCGACCCCATCCGATCGAAGGAAGGGTCGCTCGCCGAGGATGAACAGGTGATCAAGAACTCGGACCTAGCAGAACGTATGCTCGAATATCTTGGGACGCTCGGGCCTCTCGGGCAGGTCATCATCTTTGACAATATCGACCCGCCAGCCAATGCCGCCACCTACGCGGAAATCACCATCTTCACCAATAACCCCACGGAAGGGCGCCAGGGGCTGCTGTAAATCGGCAAGGACCCTGTAAAGCCTAGCCTCCTCGTCCACAGCACCTCTATGCCGCGATCCGCAGCTAGCGACGTCCGCTAAGCTGCTCAGCGCTCGTTACAGGAGCCGTTCCGGATCGTCCGCAATGCCAGCCCCGCCGCCCTCACAGCGTCAGGACGTTCCGGGCGTCAGGACTGGTCCCAAATCGCTTGCAGCCCCACGCGATCAAAGCCTTTTGAGGCATAAATTCTGGATTTATGCCTCAAAATACGGCATGGAGTGAGGCATAAACGCAGGATCAATGCCTCATGAAGTGGAACTGGCAGCAGCCGGACTGGCCTGACTTTCGCTGGAACGGCGATGCTCTCGCCGCGCTCGAGGCGCGATTCCTGCAGCAGTCGGGCGTCATGATCGGCGTGGTGAAGCACCTGGGCGAAGAGGACCGCACCAGCGTCGTTCTCGACGTGATGACCGACGAAGCGATCAAGACCTCGCAGATCGAGGGCGAACTGCTCAACCGCGACAGCGTCCAGGTATCGCTGCGCCGCGAGTTCGGGCTTGAGACCGAGAAGCGCCGCGTTCTGCCCGCCGAGCGCGGGATCGCGGAAATGATGATCGACCTCTACCGCGGCTTTGCCGATCCGCTCACCGAGGACGTTCTGTCGCACTGGCACCGGTTGGTGCTGAGCGGGCGCAGCGACGTCGAGGCGGTCGGACGCTACCGCGAACACGAAGATGCGATGCAGGTGGTTTCGGGCGTGCTGCACAAGCCGACCGTTCACTTCGAAGCTCCGCCGTCGAGCGCGATGGCGGATGAGATGGCCCGGTTCCTGGAATGGTTCGCCGCGAGCGGTCCTGCCGGCACGGCACCCCTGCCCGCCCTCACCCGGTCGGGCCTCGCCCATCTCTACTTCGTCAGCGTCCATCCATTCGAGGATGGCAATGGCCGCATTGGCCGGGCTATCTCTGAGAAGGCACTGTCGCAGGCAATCGGGCAGCCCAGTCTCATCGCCTTATCGCAGACGATCCAGCGCAAGCGTTCGGCCTATTACGATGCGCTAGAAGCCGCAAACAAGAGCAACGAGGTCACCGACTGGCTCGCCTATTTTGCCGAGACGGTTCTGGAGGCGCAGGCGCACAGCCTAGCTCTCATCGATTTCCTGTTCGCCAAGACGCGGTTCCACGACAAGTTTCGAAGGCGCCTCAATGCGCGCCAGGAAAAGGTGATCGTGCGCATGCTGCGCGAGGGCCTCGATGGCTTCAAAGGCGGGCTTAGTGCTGCAAACTACGTCACCATCGCTGACACCTCGCGCGCGACCGCAACGCGTGACCTGCAGGAGCTGGTGGCGATTGGCGCGCTAGGTCAGACCGGGACCCTCAAGTCCACGCGCTACCATCTGCTGATCGACACGAATTGAGCCCGTCCAACATCGCCGCGCCCATCTAACAGTAGTGATGTTAAATGGGCGCGGGGGGTCAGCCCTGCCCGGCAATGCCGGAGATGATCGCCTCGGCCTGGTCGAGGGGCACGAACACCCGTGTCTTGTAGGCGATGATCTCGGTGAAGCAGCCCTTGGCTTTGAGCTCGGGAATGCGCGCGGCTTCGGCATCGACGATCTCGATCCTTCGAGAACCGTTCACGCGGGCTGTGCGGATCGTGAAATTGAGGGGATGCGGTGCCTTCCATGTGCCCCCGCCAAGGATGGCGGCGGCAATCTTGGCCGGATCGGTCTGCGCCTTGCGGGCAACCCCGAGCTTCTCGAGGGTCGCATCGACGTAGAGGTCGTGGACATGCCGGCCGAGCCAGGAGGCGCCCGACTTGTCGATGATGCGGTTGACCGTGAGGTCTTCCTTCGGAAGCGCGCCCCAGATTGGCAGGAGCAGCCCCGTTGCTAGGTAGACGGTCTCGGTGACGAGCTGGTTCTCGTCGGCGGCGTATTCCTCCTCCCACAGGGCGCTGAACGTGGCCTGGGACACGCGCTCCCAGGCGGACTCGTCGAGCCGGTCAGCGCGCAGGTACTCGCTGCGCAGCGGCCGCACGAGTTCGTAGCGGCGGATCATGTGGCCCTCCTCGTCCATGTGCGAGGGCGCCGGAACCGCGAGCGCGACCTTGCCCGACTTATCATTGCGCAGGAACAGCGGCTGTTCCTCATAGGATGCCATTCTGAGCACGCGCTCGAGCGAGAGGACCTTGCGCCGCTGGGTCAGTGACAGCTCGAGCAGGTGCGAGGTCGCGCCTGTCACAGGATCGGTCCGGATCACCGTGTCGGACAGCACCTCGCAGGCCTCGACTGCGACCGTCTCGACGCCAATGTCGAAGGTGCCGGCTTCCTTCGCCGCCGAAACGCGGGTTTCAACAAGGGTCAGGAACTCGTCGAAGATTGCGTTCTGGACGGCGATCTTCATAGCGAGAATGCGGTTGAGCCAGCGCTGGATCGGCGGCAGGTCCTCGCGCAAAATCCCGTCCTGGTCGGTGAGTTCGAGCCCGCTCATTCGCTGAAACTCGGACAAAGTCGTGCTCTTGAGCTTGGCCATCGCCAGCAGCCCGTACCAGTCGTGCAAGGCATGCTTGGCATAGATGCTCTCAAGGTTGTCGGAAGCATCGAACATCCCCTGCCCGCCGGTCTGGCGCTGGCCGCGAGTAAGCGCTCCCAGTGCGTCGAGCCGCCGCGCGATCGTGCTGGTGAACCGGGCCTCGCCCTTGCAATCGGTGGTGACAGGGCGGAACAGCGGCGGGCAGGCCTGGTGGGTGCGGTGGGTGCGCCCCAGCCCCTGGATCGCACGGTCCGCGCGCCATCCGGGCTCGAGCAGGAAATGGACCCGGCGCTGCTGGTTCCTGGCATCGAGACTGGCGTGATAGCTGCGCCCCGTACCTCCCGCATCCGAAAACACGAGGATGCGCTTGACCCCGGTCATGAACGCAGTGGTCTCGGCAAGGTTGGTCCGGGGCGAACGGCTCTCGAGGCGCTGCTGGCTCGAACCGTCCTGGACCAGGCGTTTGCTCCGCCCGGTGACTTCGGCCACCGCCGTCACGCCGTAGTGCTCGAGCAGGGCATCGAGCGCAGTCGGGATCGGCGGCATGGCGCAGATATGCTCGATCAGGTCGGCGCGCGCGGCCTCGGCCTGCGGGTTGTGGACCGGATTGCCTGCCTGGTCCCACATCGGCCGCGAGCGCACGTCGCCGAGTTCGTCGGTGTATTCTTCCATCTGCCGGGTCGGGAAGGCTCGAGTGAGGTAGTCCACGATTGCTTCTTTGCAGTCGCAGTTTATGTCGAGCGTGGCAGCGGGAGGCGCAGGTTTCCTTCGGTTTTCCATGATTTCACTCCAGATAATATGAGTGCCAGGGGGTTGTCCGGAGACGGGCTAGGCCCGCCTTCGAACGTCGGTGAGCATCGTGATCAGGGCATCGGATGGCGGCTTGAAGCGCCCGGGCTTGATGGCAGGAGCGCCGTGCGCCGCGAGAATCTGCAGCTTCTCCTCGGGATCGGCGCGCAAATAGGTCTCGGTGCTCTGGATGCTGGCATGGCCGAGCCACAATGCGACTTTGCGAATGTCCCCTGTCGCCGCGAGCGTGTGCATTGCGCAGGAATGGCGCAGCACGTGCGGTGTTACGCGCTTGCCAAGGATCGACGGCTGCTTCTCTGCCGCGCGCTTGACGTGCTCCGCCAAACGGAACGCAAATCCGTCGCGGGTCATGGGTTGCCCGCTGGCATTGAGGAATATCTCGGCAGCTTGCGCATCGGGGCGGATCGCAAGCCACGCGCGCAATGCGAACTGAGTCTCCTTCCAGAGCGGGAGGACCCGTTCACGCCGTCCCTTGCCCATGATGTGCACGGTGGACAGGAAGCGGTCCGGGAAATCGCGCAGTTGTAGCGTTACGAGTTCCGACACCCTCAGCCCGCCAGCATAGGCCAGATGCAGCATTGCGCGATCGCGGGTGCCAAGGCGTGTCCGGGGATCCGGGGCGTCGAGCAAAGCCTTGATCTCTGCCCGGTCGAGGTAGTCGATCAGCGCCTTGTCGGTCTTCTTGGTAGGGATCGATCTGACGCGAAGGGCCTGATCCAGGCAGGCCGGAATACGATACTCGATGTAGCGGAAGAAGGACCGGATCGCGGCGAGCCTGCCATTGCGGGTCCGAACACAGCTGCCGCGACCGTTCTCGACATGGTCAAGGAAGGCCATGATCATGTCGGTGCCGAGATCCTCGATCTCGAGATCGGTCGGCCGACGCTTCAGCCGATCGGCAGCGAACTGGACCAGGAGGACAAAGCAGTTGGCATAGGTCTTCACCGTGTGCGGACTGACAGCACGTTCGCGCGGCAGATGTTCACGCAGGTAGATCGAGAGGTGCGGAGCGAGTGCCGTCATGCCGCTTCTCCCCGGTAAAGTTGCTCGCTGGCGACAGCGATATCGCGCAGCAGCACCGGAGTGGCCTCGAGATACCAATAGGTGTTGGCGACCGACGCATGCCCCAGATATACGCTGAGTCCGGCCATGTGGTGTGCGATGGCTTCCCTGTCGCGCGGACAGGACTCAAGGGAACGCACGGCGAAAGTGTGCCGCAGGTCGTGTAACCGCATCCCGGCCGTTCCGGTCGGTCCGCGGTATCCGAGCTGCCGGGCCAGCCTGACGAACACCACGTGGGCGCGCACCTTGTGTGGTGCTCTCCCCCGAATGGTCACGAACAGGTCATTGCCCGTGGCGCCAAGCCTTGCTCGGGTGGCGAGATATGCTTCGAGCGCCTGACGGGTCGATGGCTGCAAGGTAATCAGCCGCTGCTTGCCGAACTTGCCGTTGCGGACGATCAGGCCATCCTCGACCAGATCGTTGCATTGAAGAGCGAGGGCCTCGGAAATCCGGAGACCTGTCGCCGCCAGCAGGCCGAACAGATAATGATACGTGTACGGGCTGATCGTGCCTTGGGGCGCAACGTCCAATACCGCGGTCATGATCGCCCGGACCTGTTCCGGTTCGATGATGGTCGGGGTCGGGCGTGGCCGCTTGCCCCGACCGAAGACGCCCGCAGGCGGAACCTCGTGAGCTGGATCCTCAGCATGAGCGAAAAGGCTGAAGTTACGTACGGCGTCGAACCTATGGCGGGCCACGTTCTGCGAGCTTGCCGTGTGGCACCAGTCGTAAATGCGCTGCACTTGGGTGTGCCGGTCACCGGCGCGGCCGGCGAAATCGGCGTATTGGCGCAGCAAGCGTTCCTGTTCGGAGAACTTCCGTCCCAAGCTGCGATGGAGCGAGACGTATCTGGAAATGTGCATGTTCAGCATGACGGTTCTCCCGGCCATGGCTGCGCGATCTTCATGAGCATCGGCAGATCGACCTTGGCGTAGATGGCAGTGGTCTCAGGCGAGCTGTGACGCAGGATGGTCCCAACGGACTCCAGGCCTGCGCCCGCGCGCAGCAGGTTGGTGGCAAGCGAATGCCGGAATATGTGCGACCCGGTCGGCACTCCTTCGATCCCACCGCGGTCGCGCGTTCGAGCGACGATGCCCGCGATCTCGGCGGACGAGCGGAATGGCCGAAACGGTGCTTGTGCACGCAGGAACAGATGCTCTTCGGCGGCCTCCGGGCGGGCTGCCGCAAGATATGCCAAGATCGCGTCGCCGACATCCTGCGGCAATGGCAGACGGTCCGGTCGACGCGTCTTGCCCTTGACCGTCAGGTGGCCGGACCGCCAGTCGATGTCGTCGAGACGCATGTCCTGAACATCGGCAGCCCTCAGGCCGAGCCTGGCGAGCAGGAGAATGATGGCCTTGTCCCGGACTTCTACCGGACGATCTGTCGGGCAGGCC
>CANJKQ010000064.1 GCA_947474905.1 Pseudomonadota bacterium
GGCGCTGGCGATGACGGGAATGTCGAGCCAGCTCAAATGATTGGCGATGAAGAACACGTCGCGTTTCAACGGCACGCCGACGCTGCGCCGCCGCACCCCGCAAATGCGCGTCACCATCACCATGAACCATTTGGGCCAGGGCGACGGCGCCCGCACCAACTGCCACAAAAGATGCGGCACCAGGCAAAAGGCAATGGCCAGGATCAGGCACAGCGCGCGCGCGCCCAGCCTTACCCAGCCCGCCGCATCAGGCCTTGCGGTCAAGCGCGACCCCGTACAGCTCCATGCGATGATCGACGAGGCGGAAGCCCAGCCGTTCGGCGATCAGCTTTTGCAATTGTTCGAGCTCGGGATCGACAAACTCGATCACCTTGCCCGTTTCGACATCGATCAGATGGTCGTGATGCGCTTCGGGGGCGGGCTCATACCGCGAGCGGCCATCGCCGAAATCATGCCGGTCAAGAATGCCGGCTTCCTCAAACAGGCGAACGGTGCGGTAGACCGTCGCGATCGAGATGCCGGGATCGATGGCGGACGCGCGCTCATAGACTTTTTCGACATCGGGGTGATCATCGGCATCGGACAGCACCCGCGCGATCACGCGGCGCTGGTCAGTGATGCGAAGGCCGCGCTCCTGACAGAGCGCTTCGAGGTCGATTTTGCGTCCCATGGCGAGCGGTCATAGCCGCTTGCGGCGCGCTTTGGAAAGGCATCGCGCCCAGCCATAGCACGCGGATTGGCCAAAGCGTCTTCCTCTCCCCTTGAGGGAGAGGAAAGCGCAGCTTAGCGCGTCAGCGCTTAGCGGAGCTTGGAGAGGGGGATTCCCGCCGTGGATGGTGTGGGGTTCACCCCTCACCCAACTCCGACTAGGCAGCAAGCTGCCAAGTCTGCGTATCCCTCTCCCGCAAGGGGAGAGGGCTCGAGGAGGATCTTGCAGTGCCCTTCAGCGGCTGCGGCGACGCTTGGTGCCGAGACCGATCTTCTTTGCGAGGCTGCGGCGCTGTTCCGCATAGTTGGGCGCAACCATCGGATAATCGGCGGGCAGGTTCCACTTGGTGCGGTATTGCTCCGGCGTCATGTTGTAGTGCGTCATCAGATGGCGCTTGAGCATTTTCAGCTTTTTGCCGTCTTCCAGGCACACAATATAATCGGGCTTGATCGATGCGCGGACCGAAACCGCAGGTTCCTGCTTGATTTCGGGTTCAGGCGCCGGGCTGCCCAGCGAGCTTAACGCACCATGAACATTGTTGATCAGCGTCGGCAGGTCCGACACGGCGACACTGTTATTGCTGACATGCGCGGCAACGATATCCGCCGTCAAGGTAATCAGCGTTTCCTGAAGTTCGTTATGATTGTCCATCCCAGCCTCTTTTCATTTGGCGATTGTGATTTTGCTTTTCGCGCACGCGCTATCGACACATTGCCAGTGATGTGCAAGCAGAAATCGCGCTTTAAGGTAAATCTGCGCGGCTTTTCAGGCAATATTACGTGAATAAGTGAGCGCGTCGAAGGCCTGTCCCTGCGAACCGCGATAATAACCACGGCGTTCACCCACTTTGGCAAAGCCGGTTTCGGTGTAGAGCTTTACCGCGTCATTGCCCGACCGAACTTCCAGATGCACGCGCGTCGCCCCCTGTTCGCGCGCGCCACTGATGACGGCGTTGACCAGGGCACGGCCCACGCCGCGCCGCCGATGGTCAGGTGCTGTCGCCAGCAACAGCAGCTCGACTTCATCGGCAACCTGGCGCGAGAGCGAAAAACCGGCAGCTTCGCCATCGACCATCGCCAGCACCAGCCAGACGCCGGGCATCGCCATGATCCCCAGGCACTGGCCGCGCGTCCATGCTTCGCCATAGCGGGGGTCAAACGCCTCGCGCATGATATGATCGACAGCCGGAAGATCGGCAGTGGTGCCACGGCGCAACTCAACCAGAGTCAGCGCCCGCGCCATCAGGCAAGGCCCCGTTCGGCCAGCGTCTTGGCGTCGGGCGCGCGGCCGTAAATCGGGGAGGGGGGCAACGCCGCCCATTCGGCCGGCAACAGGCGCGCGTCGGCGGCATCGGGCAGTACTTCATCGGCGCCGCCATCAACCGCCAGCGGCAAATGCCACACGCCATTGCCCACCGCAACCCGGCCCGCCAGCACGGCCATCGCCGCTTCTGGTCGAAACGATCCGAGCGCGCCGTCGGCGGCGAAAGGGGCGGCAGTGAAGGCCTGCATGAAGACCTCGCCATGCCCGCCTTCCAGCACCACCGCAAGCTGGGCCAAGGTCGGCCGCGCGGCAAAGGTTGCCGCCGCGATCAAAGCGGTGCTCGAATAGCCCGACAGGCTGGCGCCCCAGCCCAATGCCAGCCCGCGCGCGGCGGCCAGACCCACCCGCACGCCGGTAAAGCTGCCGGGCCCGCAATCGACCAGAATATGCGGCGCGCGGCCGCCATCGGGTAATGCCGCGATCATCGGCACCAGCTTTTCGGCATGGCCGCGCCCCACCGTCTCATGCAGGCGCGCGATGACCGCGCCGCCATCGATCAGCGCGACCGAGCAGGCAGCGGTGGCGGTATCGATGACGAGTGTTCGGACCACTACTCCCTCTCCCCGACGCGGAGAGGGTTGGGGAGAGGGGCGTGAGTCCCAATCAACGCGCCGCCCAGTCCTTCCCCTCTCCCAACCCTCTCCCCGGCGGGGAGAGGGCTATCACACGATCCGATTGAAGCGCTCAAATGCCGGGCGCGGCAGCCGATCGAAGATCGATGCCGGATCGCCATGGCCAATCGTCGCGATGAAGTTGGAGGTGACGCCGGGCGTATCGGCAAAGAAAGCCGCATCGACCTTGGCATGGTCAAAGCCCGACATCGGCCCGACATCAAGTCCCAGCGCGCGCGCGGCGATGATCAGATAGGCGCCCTGCAGCGACGAATTGCGCATCGCCGATACCCGCCGCGCCTCCACGCTGTGCGCAAACCATGATTTCGCGTCGGTATGGGGGAAAAACTCGGGCAGATGTTCGTGGAAATTTTCGTCCATGCCAATGATGACGGTGACGGGCGCCTGCCGGATCTTGGGCGCGTTGGCGGCGCTGGCGCATTCGGCAAGACGTTCCTTGGCGTCGGGCGTCGTGCACCAGATGAAACGGGCGGGCAGCTGATTGGCCGAGGTCGGCCCCCATTTCAGCAAATCCCAGATGGCGTGGAGCTCGGCCTCGCTGACCGGCTGATCAGTATAGCCGTTATAGGAACGCGCGGTGCGGAAGATCGTATCCAGCGCCGCGTCGGACAGCTTATCGCTCACAGGCCAGGCTTTCGTGTCGGAGTTAAACGGCGCGGACTTCGGAGACTTCGGGAACATAATAGCGCAGCAGCTGCTCAATCCCGTTCTTCAGCGTCGCGGTCGATGACGGGCAGCCCGCACAGGCCCCTTGAAGCGTCAGATAGACTTTGCCCTGATCAAAGCCGCGATAGAGAATGTCGCCGCCATCGCCATTCACGGCGGGGCGGATGCGCGTCGCGATCAAATCCTTGATCTGATCGACAATGTCGGCGTCGTCGGGATTTTCGGCAAACATCAGCGCGTCGTCGCTCGCGGTGCCGGCGGGGGTCGGCGCGAACAACGGCATGTTGGCGCTGAAATGGTCGAGCAGCACGCCGATCACATCGGCCTTCAGCGTCGCCCAGTCGCTGCCCGGTGCGGCGGTGACCGACACGAAATCGCGCCCGAAGAACACACCGGTCACATCGCCCAGCCCAAATAGCGCAGCGGCAAGCGGAGAGGCTTCGGCCGCCTCAGGGGTCGCAAAGTCGCGCGTGCCGGTGTCCATGACGATACGGCCCGGCAGGAACTTTACCGTCGCGGGATTGGGGGTGGTTTCGGTCTCGATCAACATGGGCGCCATTTGGGGGCGATTGCGGACGGGTTCAAGCGGGTTGGTGGCTGCCGCCTAACGGAACCCCCAGCAAGTCAGCCATCCAGCTGTTTCAGCGCCGCGTTCCAGCTCAGGATATTGTCGCGTGCTTCCTGGACAAAGGCCGATCGGCGGACAAAGCCCATGAAGAAATCCGCAAAGAATTTGCCCGGTTGGCGCAGCGGCCGCTCAAACTGGATCAGCAGCACGACGCGCGTGCTGCTCGTGTCATTCCAGACCTCATGCCGATAGGTGTCGTCGAAAACGAGCGTCTCGCCTTCAGCCCAGCGGACGATGCGGTCATGCACCCGCATCCGCACATCGCCGTCGCGCGGCACGATCAGGCCGAGATGGCAGGTGATCAGCCCCTTGGTGACGCCGCGATGATCGGGGATGTGCGTGCCCGGCTCAAGGATGGAGAAAAAGGCGCTGTTGAGGCCGGGAATGCCCTGAATGACGCGCGCGGTGACCGGGCATTGCGCCATATTTTCTTCAATCGCATAGCCATAGCCATAGAGGAAAAATGACTTCCACTTGTTGACCTCGGCAATGGAGCGGTGGTCGGGCGAGATGGTGGCGAGCGAGGGGGCGTTGTCGCCGACCATCGCCACCGTCATCGCTTCCTCACGGACCGCGTGCCAATTGTCGCGCAGCGTCTGCGTCCAGGGAAAGTCGCGGACGTCGAGCACGGGGTCGGTCGGCACCAGCGAGGAGGTGCCGATCAAGTGATCAAACACCCCGCGCAGTGCCTTGCCGATGCGGATGATCATGGGGCGCCCGCGTTCGGCCCGCATCGGCGCATCGGCGGCCGGTGCGCCGGAAATCACCGTAATGTCGGGCACCCGTGCCGGGCGGTTCAATGGCTCGGTGGCTGGCGGGCCGGCGTGCTGGGCGACGCGGACATTGGTGTTGTTCATCACGCTGGAGGCTGCTCCCACCCTCAAGGCCGCTCATCGCGCCGCCGCAGCCGGTTGCGAAGAACAGATATGTTACGTTGGCAATATGGTTCCGCTGCTAGCCCCTACTTTGGTCAAAATAATGGCAATTCAAGGGGCGGATGTGTGTCATTTGTGGTTGATGCGGGCGCTGGCGGAAGCGTGCGGCGACCGCTAAGATCGGGCCATGTCGTTTTTGTTCCGCGCGCCGCGCGCCGCCGCTTTTCCCGCCATTGCCGTTGCTTGCGCGGTGCTCCTGTCATCCACCGGGTTCGAGGCGGTTGCGCGCGCGCCCGCCGCCAAGGCGCAGACCGCACCCAAAAAGGACGCCGCCGCCACCACCAGCGTCGCGGCGGTCGACCGGTCGGCCTGGCTCTACAAAGACAGCGACATTCCCCAGGACCCCGACTGGCATTTCGGCACCTTGCCCAATGGCCTGCGCTATGCGGTGCGCAAGAACGGGGTGCCGCCGGGCCAGGTCGCGGTGCGCGTGCGGGTCGATGCCGGCTCGCTGTTTGAAACCGATTCGGAACGCGGCTTTGCCCATTTCATCGAGCATCTGACCTTCCGCGGATCAGCCTATGTGCCCGATGGCGAGGCCAAGCGCATCTGGCAGCGTATGGGGACAACCTTCGGCTCTGATACCAATGCCCAGACGACGCCGACGCAGACGGTGTTCAAGCTTGACTTGCCGGGCGCGACCGAGGCGGGGCTCGACGAAAGCCTGCACATCATGTCGGGCATGATGGAAAAGCCCGCGATCACGCCCGAAGCGGTAGCCGCCGAGCGCCCCGTGGTGCTGGCCGAACAGCGCGAATTGCCGGGCGCGCAGGTGCGCTTTGGCGACGCCGTGCGCGCGACCTTCTTTGCCGGGCAGCCGCTCGCCAATCGCTCGCCCATCGGCAATATCAAGACGCTGGAAGCCGCCACCGCCGATACGGTGAAGGCATTTCATGACCGCTGGTATCGGCCCGAGCGCACCGTCGTCATCATTTCGGGCGATATCGACCCCGATGTTGCCGAGCGGCTGGTCATCAAGAATTTCTCGGGCTGGGTGCGCAATGACCCCAAGCCCGCCGACCCCGATTTCGGCAAGCCCGACGCAAGCCAGCCCGCCACCCGCCTGATCGTCGAGCCGAGCATCCCGACGGTCATTTCCTGGGCGGTGCTGCGGCCATGGCAGTTCAACAACGACACGATCATCTTCAATCAGAAACGGCTGGTCGATCAGGTCGCGGTGCGCGTGATCAACCGGCGGCTTGAATCGCGCGCGCGCAGCGGCGGCAGCTTTTTGCAAGCCGCGGTGCAACTGAACGACGAATCGCGATCGGCGAACGGGACGTTTGTCGACATCCTGCCGGCGGGCGATGACTGGGAAAAGGCGGTGAAGGACGTGCGCGCGGTGATCGCCGATGCTGCCGCGGCGCCGCCGACCCAGGCCGAAATCGACCGCGAGCTCGCCGAGCTTGATGCCGCGATGAAGAACCAGGTCGACACCCAAGCCGCCGAAGCCGGCGCCAAGGAAGCCGATGA
>CANJKQ010000065.1 GCA_947474905.1 Pseudomonadota bacterium
CCGCGCGCGGCGATGGAGGTGTTGCGCAGCGTCGCGATCACGCCTGAGCGCGGGGTGGAGGGCGATTGCAAGGGGCGCTTCAAGCCCGGCGGGCGCAATCGGCGGCAAGTCACGCTGATCGAGCGGGGCGATTGGGACGCGGCGATGGCCGAACTGGGCATCGCCATCCCGTGGCAGGAACGGCGCGCCAATCTGCTGGTTGACGGGCTGGACTTGCCGCAGATCGCGGGCGCGGTGCTACGCATCGGTGCGGTGCGGCTGATCGTGATGGTGGAATGCGATCCCTGCCAGCGGATGGACGCGCTCCACCCAGGCTTGCGGGCGGCGTTGCGGCCGGATTGGCGTGGCGGGGTGTGCTGCCGGGTGTTGAGCGGCGGTGTCATCACCGTTGGCGATCGTGTTGAAATCGAACAGGAAACGGAGCAGGCGGCGTGAGCAATTTCCGGACGCTGGATGACATGGGCGACATCGCCGGCAAGCGCGTGCTGGTCCGCGAAGACCTGAACGTGCCGATGGCCGATGGCAAAGTGACCGACGACACGCGGCTGCGTGCGGCGGTGCCGACCATCGCCGAACTGGCTGACCGGGGCGCCAAGGTGCTCGTCCTCGCGCATTTCGGCCGCCCCAAAGCGCCAAGCGCCGAATTCAGCCTGGCGCAGATCGCCCAGCCCCTATCGGCGGTGCTTGGCCGACCGGTGCGCTATATCGACTGGGAAGGCGATGCCGCTGCGGTGGCGACCCTCAACAATGGCGATGTCGCGGTGCTGGAAAATACTCGTTTCTTCGGCGGCGAGGAAAAGAATGCGCCCGAGGTGGTCGATCGCTTCGCCGCTTTGGGCGACCTTTACGTCAACGACGCCTTTTCAGCCGCCCATCGCGCGCACGCCTCAACCGAGGGGCTGGCGCATCGGCTGCCCGCCTTCGCCGGTCGGCAGATGGAAGCCGAGCTCGACGCGCTCGACAAGGCGCTGGGCAATCCCGAGCATCCGGTCGCCGCGGTGGTCGGCGGCGCCAAGGTGTCGACCAAGCTCGACGTGCTGACCCATCTGGTCGCCAAGGTCGATCACCTGATCATCGGCGGCGGCATGGCCAACACCTTCCTCGCGGCGCGTGGGGTGAATGTCGGCAAGAGCCTGTGCGAGCATGAGTTGACCGGCACGGCCGACGCGATTTTCGAAGCAGCAGACAAGGCGGGCTGCACCATCCACCTGCCCTATGACGTGGTGGTGGCGAAGGAATTTGCGCCCAATCCGCCGAGCCTGCGGACCTGCAACGTCCATGAGGTGGCTGACGATGAGATGATCCTCGACATCGGCCCCGCCGCGGTCGAGGCATTGGCCGATGTCCTCAAGACGTGCCGAACCTTGGTGTGGAACGGCCCGCTTGGCGCGTTCGAGACGCCGCCGTTCGACAAGGCGACGGTCGCGCTCGCCAAAACGGCGGCGGCGCTGACGCAGGACGGCTCGCTGGTGTCGGTGGCGGGCGGCGGCGATACTGTCGCGGCGCTCAATCAGGCGGGCGTGGCGGGCGCGTTCAGCTTCGTCTCGACCGCCGGCGGCGCTTTCCTGGAATGGATGGAGGGCAAGGAATTGCCCGGCGTGGCGGCATTGGCGCGATCACATTAACGCGTCGTACAGGTAATGGATTGCGCCACGGCGCATACGAATGCGCTTGTCGTGGGCGATGGCGATGCTATCCGCCGCGCATCGACCAATCATGCAGGGACCACCGCTCATGGATTTCGCCCAGATGAAGGCCAAGATCGCCACCGGCAACGGCTTTATCGCCGCGTTGGACCAGTCGGGCGGGTCGACGCCCAAGGCGCTGAAGGGCTATGGCATTGAGGAGGGCGCCTGGGGATCGGACGAGGAGATGTTCGGCCTCATCCACGCCATGCGCAGCCGCATCATCACCTCGCCCGCCTTCACCGGCGACAAGGTGCTGGGCGCGATCCTGTTCGAGCGCACGATGGACGGCACCGTCGGTGGCAAGCCGACGCCGCAGGCGCTGATCGATCGTGGCGTCGTGCCCTTCATCAAGATCGACAAGGGGCTGGAGGACGAGGCGAACGGCGTGCAGCTGATGAAGCCGATGCCGGGGCTCGACGCGCTGCTCGCCCGCGCCAAGGGGCTGGGCGTGTTTGGCACCAAGGAGCGGTCGGTCATCAACCTCGCCAATGCCACGGGCATCGCGGCGGTGGTCGCGCAGCAATTCGAGGTGGCGCAGCAAGTGCTGGCGGCGGGGCTGGTGCCGATCATCGAGCCCGAGGTGAACATCAAGTCGCCCGAGCGCGCGGCGGCTGATACGCTGCTGCGCGACGAATTGCTGAAGGCGCTCGATGCGATGGCGGGGGATGAGCAGGTGATGCTCAAGCTCTCGATTCCCGCCGAGCCCTGCCTGTTCGACGCGCTGGTTGCCCACCCGCGCGTGCTGCGCGTCGTCGCGCTGTCGGGCGGCTATGCCCGCCCTGAGGCGTGCGCCGAGCTTGCCAGGAACAAGGGCATGATCGCCAGCTTCAGCCGCGCGCTGCTCGAGGATCTGCGCTATCAGATGACCGATGCCGAATTCGATGCGGCGCTGGGCGCGGCGATCGACGAGATCCATGCCGCGTCGGTGGAGAAGGTTACCGAGGCGGCGTGACGATAGCGGGCGTTTGACGTCTGCCGCCGGGGCGTTAATCGGGCGCGATGACCGATGATGATCCCCTGGGCCCGCTCGACCCGGATTTCGCTGCCCAGTTCGTGCGGGATGACCGGCGGCCGCCGTGCCAGCTTTACCTCATCTCGCCGCTGGAGGTTGGCGGTGCGTTCCCGGATCGGCTGGCGCGCGCGCTGGAGGCGGGGCCGGTGGCGGCGTTTCAATTCCGCGTCAAGGATATCGACCAGCACAGCGCCGCGCGGCTGGCCGAGCCGCTGCAGCGGATTTGCGCCGACCATGACGTGGCGTTCATCGTCAATGACTCGATCGCGCTCGCCAAAAGGCTGGGCGCCGATGGCGTTCATCTGGGGCAGGACGACGGCGATGTCCGCGAGGCACGGGCGGCGCTTGGCCCCACCGCTCAGATCGGCGTGACGTGCCACAACAGCCGCCATCTCGCGATGGAAGCGGGCGAGGCGGGGGCGGATTATGTCGCGTTCGGCGCCTTTTACCCGACCGAAACCAAAACGGTCGAGCATCACGCCGAACCGGTGCTGCTGAGCTGGTGGTCATCGCTGTTCGAGCTGCCCTGCGTGGCGATTGGCGGCATCACGCCAGCCAATGCCGCGCCGCTGGTGGCGGCGGGCGCGGACTTCCTCGCGGTATCGGGCGCGGTATGGGGCGGCGACGAAGCGGCAGCGGTGCGCGCCTTTGCCGAGGTTCTTGGTCGCTAGGCCCGGTCGTGATATCGTGTCGCCATGGCCAAGCTCTCTCCCATCGAGTCCGAATTCGAGACCACCGAACAGGCCGAGGCCTATGACGCCTGGTTCCGCGCCAAGGTGCAGGCGGTGCTCGATGATCCCCGGCCCGGTATTCCGCATGATGAGGCGATGGCCGAATTGAGCAGACGACTGGAGGCGAGACGACGTGCTGCCGGTCCGGTGGAGCGATAAAGCGCTCGACGATCTTGAAGAGATCGTCGGCTATATCGAACAGCGAAATTTTCTGGCGGCGCAACGTCTTCGCGAGCTTGTCGAAGGGGTAGCAGAGCGTTTGCCTGACCATCCCTTCCTCTATCGTCGCGGGCGTGTTCCCGAAACGCGGGAAGCAGTCGTCCATCCGAATTATATTGTGGTTTATCGGGTTGGCGACCGGGCGATCGACATCGTCGCCGTTGTTCATGCCCGCCAGCAATATCCCTGAATGCGCGACCCGCTTGCCCCCGGCGCGCGCCGTCGCTAAAGGCGCCGCTTCTCGCTCTTTCAATCAGCAGGCAGGGTCATGAAGATCAGCGGCGTGGACATTCGTCCCGGCAACATCATCGAATATGAAGGCGGCATCTGGCGCGCGGTCAAAATCCAGCACACCCAGCCGGGCAAGGGCGGCGCCTATATGCAGGTCGAAATGAAGAACCTGCGCGACGGCCGCAAGACCAATGTCCGCTTCCGCTCGGCCGAAACGGTGGAGCGCGTGCGGCTCGACACCAAGGATTTCCAGTTCCTCTATCCCGAAGGCGACATGCTCGTCTTCATGGACAAGGACACCTATGAGCAGACGACTCTGCCGCGCGATTTGCTGGGTGATGCCGCCGCGTTCCTGCAGGACGGTATGGACGTGGTGATGGAGCTCTATGACGAAGAGCCGATCAGCGTGCAGCTGCCCGATACCATTGAGGCGACGATCGTCGAGGCCGATGCGGTGGTGAAGGGGCAGACCGCCTCGTCCAGCTACAAGCCCGCTATGCTCGACAATGGCGTCCGCGTGATGGTGCCGCCGCATATCGGCGCGGGCACGCGGATCGTGGTCGATGTGTACGAGCAGACGTACGTCCGTCGCGCTGATTGAGGCCGAGCGGACGAGTCAGATAGCGGCGCTATCTGTCCGATCCGCCGGCCCGGCCGGCGCGCAAGGCGCGACCGACGGCGCAGGCTTTGCCTGCGGCGCTGCTGGGGAAGGGGGCGGCCCCAATTGTACCGCCCCGCTCGGCCCCTCTCCCAACCCTCTCCCCTGAAGGGGAGAGGGCTAGAAAGTAAGAAATGCCCTCCCATTCCGGCCTGCTCACCATCATGGACCGCGCCGCGCGCAAGGCAGCGCCGCGGTTGCGGCGTGACTTCAACGAAGTCCAGCACCTGCAGGTGAGCCGCAAGGGCCCCGCCGATTTCGTCTCGATGGCCGATAAGCGCTGCGAGGACACGCTGGTCGAGGAACTGCGCAAGGCGCGGCCCGACTGGGGCTTTCTGCTCGAGGAAGGCGGCGAGATTGCCGGCGATCCCAACAAGCCGCGCTTCATCATCGATCCGCTCGACGGCACCAGCAATTTCCTCCACGGCATCCCGCACTTCGCCATTTCGATCGCGGTCGAGGAGCCGCTCGCCAATGGCAAGCGCGAGATGACGACGGGCCTGATCTATCAGCCGCTGACCGATGAGAGCTTCTGGGCCGAAAGGGGCCGGGGGGCATGGTTGCAAGACCAGCGCCTGCGCGTGTCGGCGCGGCGCGATTTGTCGGAAGCCTTGATCGCGACCGGCATTCCGTTTCTGGGCCATGGCGATTTCGCGCAGTGGAGCCGGATTTTCGGCGCTGTGGCCCCCGAAGTGGCGGGCATCCGCCGGCTGGGCTCGGCGGCGCTCGACCTCGCCTGGGTCGCGGCAGGGCGGTTTGACGGGTTTTGGGAAAGCGACCTCAAGCTGTGGGACGTGGCGGCGGGCATGCTGCTGGTCCGCGAGGCGGGCGGCTATCTCACCGATTTCCGCGGTGGCGACCGCATGGTTGAGCGCAGCGAGTATCTGGCGGGCAATGACGGCCTGCATTCGCGCCTCCACAAGCTGGTCGCGGGGGCGCTGCGGTAGGTCGCGCGGCTGAACCGTCAAAGTTCATCGTCACCCCGGGCCCGACCCGGGGTCCCGCTTCTTCTTATGTGCCCCAAGGCAGCGGGACCCCGGCTCAAGGCCGGGGTGACGGGGATTTAGCCACGCGAAACCGCGACCAAGCACCACTTAGGTGGACTTTCATCGGCGGCGACCCTTGCCCCATCGGCACCGCCGTCCTAAAGCCCCGGCAATGATTCCGCAGCCGCGAGATATCGGGTGATCGACCTACTCCAATATTTGCCGATCCTTCTGTTTCTGGGGGTGGCGCTGGCGCTGTCGAGCGCTTTCGTCTTCCTGCCGATGGTCGTTGCGCGGCTGACCGGCGCGCACAAGCCGACGGCCGAAAAACTGGCCGAATATGAGTGCGGCTTCCCCGCTTTTGAGGATAGCCGCAGCCAGTTTGACGTGCGCTTTTACCTCGTCGCCATTCTGTTCATCGTCTTCGATCTGGAAGCCGCGTTCCTCTATCCCTGGGCGGTTACCGTGTTCAAGCTGGGCGGGCTGGCGAGCTGGACGGCGTGGGTGGCGATGATGCTGTTCATCGGCGAACTGGCGCTGGGCCTGGCCTATGCGTGGAAGAAGGGAGCGCTCGATTGGGAGTAGAACTTACCCCCGCTTATGCCGAATCTCAGTTGCCCGATGTCGCTTTTCTGAACGACATCAATGCCGAGATTGCCGATAAGGGCTTCCTCGTCACCTCGACTGAGGAACTGTTTCATTGGGCGCGCACCGGCAGCCTGTGGTGGATGACCTTTGGCCTCGCCTGCTGCGCGGTCGAGATGATCCATGTCAACATGCCGCGCTATGACCTTGAAAGATTTGGCGTTGC
>CANJKQ010000066.1 GCA_947474905.1 Pseudomonadota bacterium
CGCTCATTGCCTTGCCAATGCCAAGCGGCTGATGCGCGGCCATGGTCTGCGCGATTTTCTGGTCCTGCATGTCGCGAAATGTGTCGCCCGCTTTCGATCCGAAAATGTCATCGGCAAGATGCGTGGCGCGCATCGATTTCAGCATCATCTGAACGAAGATTGCTTCGAATTGCTGGCCGGCTTTTTGCAGATTCGCGAGCGTCGCGAGGCGACTGGTGTCGCTCGCGACGCTCGACGCATCGAGCAGGGGGGCGGCAGGCGCAATCGAGGCGACGGGATCGCTCACAGCACGATCAAGTCGGCCTTTAACGCGCCGGCTTCCTTCAGGGCTTCCAGAATAGCCACCAGGTCAGCGGGCGAGGCGCCGATCGCGTTCATCGCTTTCACCACATCGGCCAGTTTGGGGCCGGGATCGAGCAGGAAAATCGGCTTCACTTCCTCGCTGACGCCGACGCTCGAATGCTGCTCGGTCTGCGTGCTGCCCTGGCTGAAGGGTGCAGGCTGGCTGACATGCTGATTTTCGTCGACGCGCACGGTGAGCTTGCCCTGGGTTACCGCCGCGGCGCCCAAGCGCACCGCGGAATTAATAACGACCGTACCCGTGCGAGCGTTAACAATTACTCTCGCTGGCGGCTCGGCGGAGGTGACGGTCAGATTTTCGATCTGACTCATCAATGCCGCGCGCAGATCGGCGCCGGGCGGGGCGGCGATCGACACGGAAACGCCGTCAATCGCCTCGGCATGGCCGGCGCCGAAACGCGCGTTGACCGCCGCCGCGACATTTTGCGCGGTCGTGAAATCGGCATGCGCGAGGTTGAACATCAAGGTCGGGCTTGTGGCAAAGCCGGTTTCCACCGCGCGCTCGACCGTCGCGCCTTCCGGAATGCGGCCGGTCGACGGCACGTTGATGACGATCTTTGATCCATCGGCGCCATCCGCGCCCAGGCCGCCCACCGCCAGCGACCCCTGTGCCATCGCGTAAATCTGGCCATCGGCACCGATTAGCGGCGTCATCACCAGCGATCCGCCGCGCAAGCTCTTCGCCTTGCCCAGAGCGGCGACGGTGATGTCGATGCGCTGGCCGGGCTTGGCGAAGGGCGGCAGCTCCGCCGTGATGATCACGGCGGCGGCATTTTTGAGCGCGGGATTGGCACTGACCGGCAGTTGCAGGCCAAAGCGCGACGCAACGCCCTTTAACGACTGGACGGTATATTCCAGATTGTCGTCGCCCGTGCCGGGCAGCCCGACGACGATGCCATAGCCGGTCAACTGGTTGGAACGGATGCCCTGGAAGCTGCCCAGATCCTTGACGCGATCGGCGAGCGCGGGCTGGGCAACCAGCATCGCGGCGAGCATGCCAAGCATCAGGCGTATCATCGACTTCATGCGTCCCCCCATCAGAACGGGCTGATGATGCCAAAGAAATGCGCCAGCCACCCCTGACGCGCGGCGCGGGCGACATCGCCCTTGCCGGTGTATGCGATCTGCGCGTCAGCAACGCGGGTCGATGGCACGCTGTTTTCGGCGTCGACATCGGCCATGCGGACAATGCCCCGGATCTGGATGAATTCGTCGCCGCGATTCAGCGTGACGCGCTTTTCGCCCTGCACCAGCATCGTGCCATTGGGGTAAACCTGCGCGACCGTGACGCTGACCGATCCGGTCAGGCTGTTCGATTGGTCGGCGGTGCCCTGGCCGTTGAAGCTGCGATTGCCGCTGGCCTGCGCCATGCCGGGGTCGAAAGCGAGCGGGCCGGTCTTGGGCGGGGTAAGGCCAATGCCACCCGTGCTGTCGAGCTTGGAGCTCGACGATTTGGTGGCCGCAGTGCTTTCAACGAGCACGATGGTCAGCGGATCGCCGACGCGCTTGGCGCGCCACCCTTCGTAAAGCGCCGAATAGCCCGTCGACGCCTGATAGATGGATCCATTGGCGGGCGGCGGCGGGGGTGGCGCCATTGGCGGCGTCATCGTCGTGAAATCGGTCGCCGGCTTTTTCTTGCCGAACAATTTCGCCTCGACGCTGCCCGGCACCAGCAGGGCAGCGACCAGCGTAGCGACGGCGACGCCACCCAGCGCGCGCGACAGGGAGCGGCGATCAGACATTCTGGTTGACATATTTCAGCATCTCATCGGTCGCGTTGATCATTTTGGAATTGACCTCATAGGCGCGCTGCGTCTCGATCATGTCGACGAGTTCCTCGACGACATTGACGTTCGATCCTTCGAGCATGCCCTGGCGGATGTGGCCGCGCCCGTCCTGCCCGGCGATGCCGAGATTGGGGGCGCCGCTCGCGGCGGTTTCGGTCAGGTAATTGTCGCCCTTGGCGGCCAGGCCAGCGGCATTGGGGAACGTCGCGACCTGCAACTGCCCCAATTGCGTCGGGTTGGTCTGGCCGGGGATCAGCGCCGAGACGGTGCCGTCATTGCCGATCGTGATCGAGGTGGCGCCGGGGGGAATGGTGATGCCCGGCTGGACCTGATAGCCCTCCGCCGTCACCAGCAAGCCCTCTGCCGAGCGGGAAAAATTGCCCGCGCGGGTATAGCCCAGCGTGCCGCCGGGCAATAGCACCTGAAAATAGCCATCGCCATCCAGCGCGACGTCAAAGGCATTGCCGGTCGTCGACAGCGTCCCCTGCGTGTCGATCCGCGCCGTGCCAGCGATGCGCACACCGGTGCCGAGATTGAGGCCAATCGCATATTTTGAGTCGGCGGTGTTGGGCGCGCCTGCTTCGGTGATCGTCTGATAAGCGAGCGTTTCGAAGGCAGCGCGGTCGCGCTTGAACCCCGTCGTGTTGACGTTGGCGAGGTTGTTCGAAATGACCCGCATGCGCATGTCCTGAGCGTCAAGCCCAGTCCGCGCGATCTGCATGGCGGCATTACCCATTGCCTGTTACTCCCCTTACGAAGGCAACCGCATCAGCGATGCGGCGCTTTCGTCCATGTTCTTGGCTTCCTTGACCAAATTGGCCTGCACTTCATATTCGCGCTGGTTCTGGATCATATCGATCAGCACCTGCGCCATGTTGACGTTGGACCCTTCGAGCGACCCCGATTGAACCTTGGCGTCGACATCTTGCGGCAGCACGCCGCCGCCCCGGACATGGAGCAGATTGTCGAGGCCTTTGACGGTCGCCGTCCCCTTGGGCGAGACCAGCTTCAGCTTGTCGATCGCCTGCGGCACCGCACCCGGACCGCCGCCGGGCGGCACGATCAGCACCGAACCATCCGCCCCGATTGACACTTGCTGCGCCGGCGGCACCGTGATCGGGCCCGATTGGCCGATGACCGGGAAGCCGTCGCCGGTTTCCAGCACGCCCGAGGGCGAAATCTGCAAATCGCCGCGCCGGGTATAGGCCTCGTTGCCATCGGTTGCCTGCACCGCCAGCCAGGAATCCCCGCTGATCGCGACATCAAGCGGGCGCCCGGTGGCGGTGACGGCGCCGTTCTTGCGATCGGCGTCGATGACTTCTTCGGACGTCGGCTGGCGCGTGTCGAAGCCGGGGCCGGTCACGTCCAGTCGATCGAACACCGTGCGGTCGGCGCGAAAGCCGGTGGTCGCGATATTCGCCATATTGTTGGCGATCGCGGCCTGCGCGGCCATATGCCCGCGCATTCCCGAAGCAGCAGTGTAGATCAGCTTGTCCATGGCCTAGGCCCCGTGCCCCCCGTGATTTACTGGATCTGGAAGATCGTCTGCGAAATCTGGCTGGCGGTTTCGAGCGCCTTGGAGTTCGCCTGGAACGTCCGCTGCGCCGCGATCAGGCTGACCAGTTCCTCGGTAATGTCGACGTTCGACCGTTCGATGGTGCCCGACAGCAGGCCGCCAAAGCCGTTCGAATTCGCCTGGCCCAGGATCGGATCGCCCGAAATGCCGGTTGCCGACCAGCTCGAATTACCCAGTTGGCGCAGGCCCGCCGGATTGGCGAAATTGGCGAGCACCACCTTGCCCAGGACCTTGGTATCGCCATTCGAGAAGCTGGCGCGAACCAGGCCCGCAGGATCAACCGCGACGCCCTGAAGCTGGCCAACGGCAACGCCATCCTGGCTCTTGTTGGTGATCTCGAACGATCCCGCGACCTGCTTGGTGAGCGTGCCGAAATTAAGCGCCACCGTTTGCGGCGAAGCGCCACTGGCCGGCGTGAACTGGTTGAAGGTGGTGGGGGTGGCGGGCGTAGTCAAATTGCCTGCCGCGTCGAAGCTCAGCTGCACCGCCGGACCCGACGCCGTGGTCAGCTGCGTCTCGCCGACATAGCTGTAAACGTTCCAGGTGCTGGGCGTGCCCGTGCCGGTGCGGACGAAATAGTTGGTCAGCGTCTGCGCATTGCCCGCCGAGTCATAGATCGTCGTCGAGGTCGCGCTATTATAGGTGCTGGCGTCGAAGCGATCAAAAGTCGGGTTGGTCGGCACCGGGCCGTTGGCGGGCAGGCGCGCGGTCAGCGCCACCGTGCCGGTCGGCACCGGATTGCCGCTCGACGGCGGCAGTTGCAGCGCGGTCGCCGACGACAGGCTTGAGGCGACCACCGCGCCGCTGCCGTCAACCGGGTAAACGAGCAGGTGATTGCCCGACCCGTCAACGACATAGCGATCGGTATCGACCGAAAAGGCGCCGTTACGCGTGAAGTTGACGCCGACCTGGTCGAGCGTCGGCTTGATCGCGAAGAAACCGTCACCCGAAATCGCGAGATCAAGCGACGATTGCGATTGCACCAGGTTGCCTTGCGTGAACTGCTGGCGGTTGCCCTTGACGACCACGCCCGAACCGACCTGCGACGACGGCGCCTGCGAGGTTGACGAGGCAATGACGTCGGCAAAGTCGGTGCGGCTCTTTTTGAAGCCGTTGGTCGAGACGTTGGCGAGGTTGTGCGAGATGACCGACAGATCGGTCTGGGCCGCTTGCAAGCCGGTCAAAGAGGTGAAAAAGGACATGGGATCAGCTCCTGCTCAAAATGGGTTTGGGGAAAGGGCGGCGGCTCAGCCGACCTCACGAACATCAGTGGTGGAAACCTTGCCGACGCCGGGCAGCGTCAGGACGGGCGCGCCCGTGGCCGGAATCGACACCGAGCTGACCGGCGCCCACACCAGGCTTTTGGCGCTCACCGGCGCGGTGCCGCTATGCGCGTTGACGACGATCTTGAACGGGCCGGCGCCGGCGTCGGCGCCGCTGTCGGTCTGGCCATTCCAGTCGAAATCGACCGTGCCCTTGTTCTGCGCGCCGAGCGAAATCGACTTCAGGATGGTGCCGTTTTTGTCCTCGATCGAAACCTGGACATTGTCGGCATTGTCACCCAGCTCGATCGCACCGGCGATTCCGCCGCTGGTGCGCGGATAGGCGGTGTCGCCGGGCACCAGCACGTTGCGACCGGCATAGGAAAGCGCGTCGGAAGCGCTTGTCGTCTTGGTCGAAAGCTGGTCCTGAATGGCTTTCAGCGTGGTGTTGATCTCGCTGATGCCCGACACTTGCGAGAACTGCGCAAGCTGAGAGAGCTGCTGCGTCGCGTCGACCGGCTGCGTCGGATCCTGGTTCTGCAGCTGTGCGGTCAACAGCTTGATGAAATCGGTTGAGGTCAGCGCATCCGCATTGCTTGCCGATCGTACTGTCGGGGCGGCATTGCTGCGCGTGATGCCCAGGCTCGCCAAAGTGGTGTCGAAGTTAGAAGCCATGATTAGCGTCCCAGCTTGAGGGTATCGAGGATCAAGGTCTTGGCCGTCTGCAGGACCTCGACATTGTTCTGGTAGCTGCGCGCCGTTTCCATCATGTCGACGAACTCGCGGGTCTCATCGACCGCGGCGTCGTAGACATTGCCATCCTTGTCGGCGAGCGGGTTGGATGGGTCGTAGCGCTTGGCGGGCTCTTCACCCGCCGTGACGATGCGTTCGACATTGACGGTCGACAGCCCCGTCGCCTGGTCGAACTGGGTGCGGAAAACGGGCTTGATCGAACGATAGGCCGCGTCCGCGCTTGACGCCGATACGCCGACATTGGCGAGGTTCGACGCGGTCGTATTGAGCCGCACGAGCTGCGCCGACATGGCGCGCCCGGCGACATCAAAGATCGTGAGCGGATGGTCAGCCATCGTCATTCACCCCTGAGCGCGCGCGTGATGGTGCTGATGCGGCCGTTCAGGAACGACAGGGTCGTCTGATACTGCACCGCGTTTTCGGCAAAGGCGGTCTGCTCGGTTGCAAGTTCGACGGTGTTGCCATCGAGCGAGGGCATGGTCGGGTTGCGGTAAAGCGTTGCGCTGGTGAAGGCGCTGTCGGTCGAGCTGGCGCCCGATGTCGCCTGCGTGAGCGCCTGCGCAAAATCGATGTCGC
>CANJKQ010000067.1 GCA_947474905.1 Pseudomonadota bacterium
AGATCAGCATGCCCGACAGCCACAGGCTGGGCATCAGCGCGTAATAGAACAGGTTGTTCCGATAAACGATGCGCACCGACATATAGGCGGCATTGTGGTGCGGCCGGTGCAGGCTGTAGAGCCATGGCACGCTGTGCGACAGCCGGTGCCACCAATATTGCATCATGTCGTCGGCTACCAGGAATAGCGCGATTTGCGCCACGACCGGCAAGGCTGCCCAGCTGCCCGCCGCTGCCGGCATCAGCCAGCCCGATAGCGCGACCGACGTGAACAGGATCGCGGGTTGCGTCACACCGAACAGCGTGATCGTGCTGACGAGCTCGACAATCGCATCGGCGCGGGTTTGGCCCGGGCGGCGCACAAAGCCGCCGCCCAATGCCTCGGCAGCGGCAAAGCCTAGGTAAATGGCGACGATCAGGACATATTCGGGTTTCATCTTTTGGCGAGTCCCCGCTGCTGCATCCGCCAGACGAGCTGGTCATATCGATCCTGCCCGAAAAACGGCTCGCCGTCGAATACCATCAGCGGCACGCCATAATGGCCGCCCACCCGCTGCGCATCCTGATTGGCCTTGATGGCGGCGTCGAGCCGGTCGCTTTCCGCGGCAACGACGGCGTCGAGCGCGGCAAGGTCAAGTCCCGCCCGCGCCGCAGCGTCGGCAAGGTGCGTGCCCTCATGCCAATTGTCGATGGTGCCCGACCAGATCGTCCGCGAAACCTCTGAAATAAAGGCAAGGCCCTTGCCCGCTTCCGCCGCCGCCTGACCCAGCTGCGTCAATCGGAAGATATGGGGCTGTTCCTCAGGGTAAGTCCGCGTCGCCGGTTCCATGACGACCGGGTCCGGCACCGGCCAGCGGATCGGCACCCCCAGAAACTGGCCGCAGCGGAAAACATCACGCATGAAATAGCTGAACCACAAGGGATCGGCGTTTGAGAAAAAACCGGCCTGGCGCACCGCGATTGGATAAACGGGGCGCACCTGACAGCGCACATCATATTCCGCCTCGAGCGCGACTAGCCTTGGCGTGACGAGATAGCTGTAGGGCGAACGGAACGACCAATAGACATCATAGGTCAACGTCATGCCAAAACGCCTTTGGTCCGGATGTTGAGCTGGCCCAGCAGGCCAGCGTCACGATGCACCGCAATGGCCTGATAGCTGGGCGCGGTCACCATGGCGCGCATCGCGGCGAGCGAGGGATATTGCGCCAGCGCCACCATATCCCACAAATCGCCAACCTCACCCAGCATCAGCCCGGTTACCGGCCCGGCATAGCCCGGCGTGGCGCCTACCCGCTGCAATTCCTCCCGCACGGCCATGCCATAGCGCAGATAGGCATCGCGCCCGGAAAGCCCCGGATCGCGGCCATCGGCATAGGCAGCACGCTCGCGGAATTTGAGCAGATTGACCATCACGAACGGCCCATCCTCCTCCCCCCCGAAAAAGGCCGCGAGCTGTTCGGGCGAGGGATGAAGCGCATTGGTGACGGTGAAGGGTGTGTTTGACTGCATGGGCGCCTCCTCGCTCTATTGGCGTTGGCTGTGCCACTTTATCGCGTCAAGGACAAGCAAGCAGGCCTTCGCTGACGCGTATCATCGGGGCGGGGGACGGTGCGTGTCGACAAAGCGGACGCCGATATGATCGGTACCGAGGCCCAGTTCCTGGAATTGTCGCGCCGCCGGGCGATAGCGCGCGCAGTAATTGCCAGCGCACAAATAAGATCCACCCTTGATGACATGGCGGGCATCGCCCCGGCCTGCTGCGTCCTGCGTCCACTCCCACACATTGCCGATCATGTCGTACAGGCCATAGCCATTGGCGGGAAAACAGCCGACTGGGGCGGGGCCGGGATAGCCATCCGTCCCCAAATTGCGGCCCGGGAACACGCCCTGATAATAATTGGCGGTGGGCCTGCCATGCGTGTCGACCGGCTCGTCGGGCAAGGCGCGCGCGCCACCCAGCGCAGCATATTCCCATTGCGCCTCGCTCGGCAATTCCTTGTGCGCCCAGCGCGCATAGGCGACGGCGTCTTCATAAGCGATTTGGACAACCGGCTCACGATCGCGCCCGGCAATGGTCGTGGCGGGGCCATCGGGATGCCGCCATTGCGCGCCGACCTTCCATCGCCACCAGCGCGGATCATCGGGCGTCGGCACGGTAAAGACGGCGGACCCCGGCTGGGCCATGTCGGGCGGCGACCCGGGCAGCACCGGCGGCGCGCGTTCGGCCAGCGTGCGATAGCCGGTCGCTTTCACGAAAGCGGCGAATTCGGCATTGGTCAGCTCGTGCTCGTCGATCCAGAAGCCGGGCAGCGCCACCAGCCGCGGCGGCCCTTCCTCAGGATAATGCGGGTCGGCGCCCATCAGGAACGTCCCCGGTGGCACCCAGCGCATGCGCGATCCGGCCAGGCCCGTACAGCCATGGCCCGATGAGCCCGGGTTTTGAGAGGCGCACGCGGAAGCAAGCAGACACATCGCCAATGCCGCGAAGAGGGGCAGCTTCGGCTGGCGCCGGGCTTGTCGGCGCGCTGCCTGCAACCAAAGGCGGCGGTTTCGCCCGCCCGGAACGCCGCCCTTCGACAAGCGCCGCGCAAATCGGCCGGGAGGGAAGGTGGCGCCTCTCAACCCCGCCCGCATCAGAGCGAGAAGCTGGGCCGCTCGGCCATGCGCGCGCGCCACGCGCCGATATGCGCGAATTGCTCGGCGGGCTTCAGTTTCACGATCCGGGCAAAGTCCGTCACGATCACGGCGCTGATATCGGCTAGGCTGAACCGGTCAGTCGCGACATAATCGCGCCCGTCCAGATGCTGATCGAGCATCGCGAAAAACTGCTCCAGGCGCGCCAGGCCGCGTTCGGCCAGCGCGGGGATTTGCGCATAATCGACGGGCCCGGTCAGCGCCCGGTCCTTCATTCCCGGCGCCGAATTGCGCAGCGCCTCGGCAACGGCATAAAAGCCTTCCTGCTCGATGCGGACGTTCCAGCTCGCGATTTCGGCCTTTTCGGTAGGCGTCGTCCCCATCAGCGGCGGCTCGGGAAACGCAGCTTCGGCCCAAGCAGCGATGCCGGCATTGTCGGTCAACACGGTGCCGTCCTCGAGCCGCAACGCGGGCACGGTGCAGCGCGGGTTGATGGCGCGGAACCCCTCGCCCAGCTGTTCCTGCGCGGCGAGATCAACGATCACGGTTTCATGCGCAATGCCCTTTTCGGCGAGCAGGACGCGGGCACGGCGCGGGCTGGGCGCACGGGGAAAATCGTACAGCGTGATCATCATTCCCTCCGCCAGCTACCCAAATCTCAATCGGCGATTGCCGCCAGCACTGCGTCGACCGTCGCCAGAAACACTGTCCGCGCCGCCGCCGGATCAAGCTCCAGATCGTGCCGCAGCGAACGCCAATTTTGGAAATTGAGCGCGCAGAACACCATGTTGGCCTTATCGGGGTCAGCCAGCACCGCCGCCGGCAGCACAGCCTCGATCGTTTCCCGCTCCATCCGCAGCATGCGGCGATAATCGCGCATCAGAAACGCCGAATGAAACCGCTTCAGGCTGGCGGCGATGCGATAGGGCAAGATCGCTTCAAACAGCTCGCTCCGCCGCTCCGCCATTTCCCGAATGCGGCCGCGCCATTCTGCCGCCGCAAAGGGTTTGAGCAGAATCGGCAGCAACCGTGCCTCAATCGCTTCCGAGATTTCCCGGTACAGCGAGTCCATGTCGTCGAAATGCCGGAAAACGGTGCGCAGGCCGACGCCCGCCGTCTCCGCCACCCGCGCGGCGCTGGGCTGAACATCGCCCTGGCCGACCAGTTCAAGCATCGCCGCGACGATCCGCGCGCGGCTCGACTGGCTGCGCGCATGGCGGCCATCGGCCACGACGGCGGTAGGGGTTACACGGGGGGGAGCAAGGGTACGCGCGATATTGGCCATCGCCCTGCTATAGGAAGCGCCAGGGGGATCGTCCAGCATCTGCCACCGCGCCCGTCATATTATTGGCATTGCCAGTGCGCATTGTTGCCGTGAGAACAGGGCTTGCCTGCCCGCCCGCTTATTGGCACGATAAACGCCAAATAGTGAAGGGAGAGGCGGCATGAAGCGTTGGCGCGGCTGGCTGGCGGCCTTGGGCGTAATGGCGGCCGTCGTCGCCATCGGCCTGTGGCAATTCGGCAAGGGCATTCCCGGCTTTATCGGCGAACTTCGCCACCCCATCGCGGCGTATCACCCCGTCAGCTGGAATGAGGGGCCGGCCACGCCGCCCGTTGGCCAGCGCCCGCCCAACATCATCCTCATCCTGGCCGACGACCTGGGATATAACGACATCTCCCTGAATGGCGGCGGCGTTGCGGGCGGCATCGTCAAGACGCCCAATATCGATTCGATCGCGCATGACGGCGTCAGCTATGCGACCGCCTATGCCGCCAACGCGACCTGCTCGCCGTCGCGCGCGGCGCTGATGACGGGGCGCTACCCGACCCGGTTTGGCTTTGAATTCACCGCTGTGCCCGGCTCGTTCGCCTGGGCGGTCAGCCATGGCGAGGGGCATTCGCCCGTGCCGGTCATCTATCATGGCGAGCTGAACCACGATCTGATCGATTATCCCGAAATGGGCGTGCCGAGGAGCGAGATCACCATTGCGCAATTGCTCAAGCGCCAGGGCTATCACACGCTCCATTTCGGCAAGTGGCATTTGGGCGAGGCCGATGACCTGGCGCCGCACGCGCGCGGCTTTGACGAGTCGCTCGGCTTTCGCGCCGGGGGCAGCAAATATCTGCACCAGCGCGATCCCAATGCCGTCAACGCCTATCTGCCGTGGGATCCGATCGACGGCTATCTCTGGCCCAACCTGCCTTATGCGGTGCAGTTTAACAACGGTCAGCGCTTCGAGCCCAATGAGCACATGACCGATTACCTGACTGACAATGCGATTGCGGCGATCCACGCCAATCGCAATCGGCCCTTCTTCATGTACCTGGCCTATAACGCCCCGCACACGCCGCTCCAGGCGACCAAGGCCGATTATGACGCGCTGCCGATGATCAGCGACCACAAGACGCGCGTCTATGGCGCGATGGTCCGCCAGCTTGACCGGCGCATTGGCGACGTGCTGGCGACGCTGAAAAAGGAAGGGCTCGACCAGAACACGCTGGTCATCTTCACCAGCGACAACGGCGGCGCCTGGTATGATGGCATCCCTGATCTCAACAAGCCGTTCCGCGGATGGAAAGCGACCTTTTTCGAAGGCGGCATCCGCGTGCCGCTGATGATGCGCTGGCTGGGGCATATCCAGCCCGGCACGACGTCCACCACGCGCGCCATCCATATGGACTTGTTCGCGACGATGGCGGCGGCGGCCGACGCACCCCTGCCCAAGGACCGGGTGATGGATGGGGTGGATGTGCTGGCGGGCATCGTCCCCGGCCTGGCGCCGAGCGAGCGGAGCAAGCCCCTGTTCTGGCGCTCCGGCGGCTATCGCGCGGTGCGCGACGGCGACTGGAAGCTGCAGGTCGATGGTCGGCAGCAGAAGGTCTGGCTCTACAACCTCGCCAACGATCCCACCGAGCGGCATGAGCTTTCCGCCGCCGAACCCGCGCAAGTCGCGCGGCTGAAGGCGGAGCTGGAGGCGCACAACCAGGGCATGGCCAAGCCGCTCTGGCCGGGCCTGATCGAGGCGCCGGTGCGCATCGACGTGCCGCTGAATGCGAAGTGGGATAAGGGGCAGGATTACGTCTATTGGACGAATTGAGGGGGAGCGCACGACGCTCCCCTTCCAATCTCTCTCCCCCGTTCGTCCCGAGCGAAGTCGAGGGACAGGCCGCGCGTGCGTCGCGCGGTGTCTCGTCTTCGCTCGACACGAACGGTTAGGGAACTGATCAAGCCGTCACCCCGGCCTTGTGCCGGGGTCCGACCCGCCCCGCTACGGCGTCACCTCTTGCCCCGGCCGTTCGTCCCAGGGACTGCCAAGATGAGGGAAGAGCGCAGCACGGAACGCCCGTACATAGTCTTTCGATAGGAAAGACCGATAAGCGCTCTGACTAGGGAACACTTCCTCCAGCATAAAATGATTCGTGAAGGTCGCTTGCTGGATGAGATCAATCGACGTGACATCCTTGTCTTGTCGTGCGCGCCGGACAAAGTCTTTCAACGCAGCTAAACCTTCGTCCTGGTCCGATGGAATGACGTCGATCAAAACAACGGCCCGGACTGGTTTCTCTGGGAGACCAGCGGCTGATGGTGCGATAGTTGCCGAAGCGACGGTCGAGCCGCCGAGCAACAGCAAGACAAGCAGATTGATACCGCGCATCTTACCCCAC
>CANJKQ010000068.1 GCA_947474905.1 Pseudomonadota bacterium
AGTTGTTGGCGCCATAGGTGATCGGATCGATCGGCGGCAGGCGGTCAAACAAGTTCTGGACGTTGATGTAGAAAGTGAAGTTCTTGCGGACCTTCACGCTCGAATTCAGGTCGAACGTGAAATAATCGGGGACGTCGCAATGCACGAACGGCGCCGACAATAGGCCGCAATCGCCCGGTTGCGTTCCCTGGTCAGCGGCGGACAGGTTGTACCCGCCGAACCAGTTGAGCGTGCCGGTAAAGGTGAACTTGCTGAATTCAACGGTGTTCTGGAGCGTACCGTGCCAGCGCGGAGTGCCCGAACCGGCCGTCAGGTTGAAGTTGCCCAGCGTCCCGGCATAGCGCTCGACCGACCCGTCGGGGAAAGTCGTGCTGAGGTCGATAATGTAGCTCGTATCAACCAGCGTCGACAGCTTGACAGCACCCAGGTTGAAATGGGCCGAGGCACCGATATCGAAGCCCTGCGAATGCTGGGTGTTGGCGTTGACCAGACCCGCCTGCACAAACGCGACACGCGGCCGCGCCGTGGAGAAATTGGGATCGGGCGAGTCGGCAATGACGGTGTAGCCGGCCGGGATTGGCTGGTTCTGGTAATAAGCCTGCAGCGCCGGGCTGTTGCTCGGCGTGGTGATCGCCCCGGTCTTCGTGATGTCATAGAAATCGAAGGTCAGGGTGATGTTGCGGACCGGCGTAAAGCTGACGCCGCCCGTCCAGCTCCGCGACTTTTCAGGCTGAAGATTGGGGCTGGCCAGCGTCGTCTGACCATAGCTGGCCGACCGGATATAGGTCGGGCAGCTGTTAAACGTCGCAAGGCTGCAGCCATATTGGGCCAGATAGGTGTTGTTATACAGCGACGACGCGGCGGTCACGAAACCGGTGGTCGGGATCGCGTTCGCCTCGGCAAAGCTGGGGATACGGAAGCCGCGTGAGAAAGTGCCCCGGAAGATCAACGAATGCACCGGCGTGATCTTCACCCCGACCTTCGGCGAGAAAGCGCTCTGCCCCGAAGAATAGGTGTCGTAGCGGCCCGACGCGTTGACATCGAGGAACTTGAAGATCGGCGCATCGATTTCGCCAAAGCTCGAAGCAACGGTGCGGTGACCCGCCGTGCCAAAGGCGTTGATGACGAAGTAACGCTGCGTCGGTCCATTGGGATCCGCGTTGGCGCTGGGTGCGTTCACACTTTCATAGCGCACCTGTCCGCCAGCGGCGACCTGCAACGGTCCGCCGGGCAGATCAAACAGCCTGCCGGTAATGTTGGCCTGGCCAGAATAGAGTTCCGAACTCGCCTCGACAACATTGTTGGGCGACAGATAGTTGAGCGTCGCCTGGCTGTTGGCAAGCGGGTTGACGAAATTATAGCTGCCGTCGGCGATGACATTCAGCAGATGCTGGATGTAGATATAGCCGTTTTCGATACGGGTCAGGTCGGTGCGCATCGCGACACCATCGATCTGATAATGCCAGTTGCTGTTGATGTCGCCCTTCACGCCCCCGGCAAGCCGATAGGTGCGGCTGCGCGTTTCATTATACTCGGTGATGTTG
This sequence comes from Pseudomonadota bacterium, assembly GCA_947474905.1. The sequence continues at coordinate 1,545 of CANJKQ010000068.1, forward strand.
GGAATACGGCCGAGAATGCGGGCAACCTGGCCCGACGCCGCGAACGGATTGTTCGGGTTGAGGCGCGATCCCGGCGTTGCCGCCGTGCAGCTCGCCTGCGGCAGGCCGCCGACGAGCGGGCAGACATAGACCGGCAGATCGAGCACGAACGAGCCGGGCGCATTGGACGGGCCCGAGGGCGCCGCCGTGCTGAAGCGCGGATAGGTGATGCCGGTCGGCCCGTTGGCGCGGATCGTCGCCGGCGTGCCGCTATAGCTCACATTGCTCTGCAGGAAATTGCCTTCAAGAAAGGCTTCCATGTTCGAACCGAAATCGGCGGTGCCGCGGAACGACACGCCCCAGCGGGTGATGTCAGGCGCAATCACGCCATATTGCCGCACCAGATCGCCCTGGCACACCGTGGCAGGCGCAAGCGGGTTGGCGGCAAATTCCGACGCGGTCAGCGTGTAGGGCCGCTCGCCTGCGATACAGCCTGCCGACGGATTGAGGATCTGGTACCGCCCCGTCTCGCCCGAATTGTCCGTTCCCGCCGGCGCGACGAAGAAGGTCGTTGCGAACAGCGAGCGATCGGTCGAGGTCGAGAAGCCGGGATAGCCGCCATTCGACGGATTGATCGAGCCGCCATTGGGGCCGATGTTCGGTCCGCACACGCCGTTCAGGCAGATGCCCGACTGGTCCTGGGAATTATAGGGATAGGGCCGGTCGCGGTTATACAGCGCGGCCTGATGGTAATAAAAGCCGCTGACATAGGCGTTGAAACCCTGTTTGCCCAAATCGCCAAAGCCAAGCGTGGCGCTGATCCGCTGGGTCGGCGCATCGCCACGGCCGGTAACGCCGCCTTCGGCGCGCGCGCTGATGCCGGTGATCTGACGCTTGGTGATGATGTTGACCACGCCGGCAATCGCGTCGGCGCCGTAAGTTGACGACGCACCGTCGCGCAGCACCTCGACCCGGTCAACGATATCGTCGGGGATGGTGTTAAGGTCGACAAAGTTGCGCGTCGCGTCGTCGGCGATCGGGTAATAGGCGGCGCGCTGGCCGTTGAAGAGCACCAGCGTCGAGTTGGTGCTGAGGCCACGCAGCGAGACCGCCGATGCGCCAGCGGCAAAGGCGCCATTGGCCGTAAACGAGTTGGTGAGCGCCGGGCCGTTATTGGCCGACAGGCGCTGAATGCCTTCCTGAACGGTGTTGATGCCGCGCTGATCAAGATTTTCCGCGGTTACCGTGGTAACGGGCGATGCGGTCGCGCCGCCGAATTGGCGAAGCAGCGTACCGGTAACGACAATCTCGGGGGCATTCTTGTCGTCGGCGGCGGGGGCAGTGCCATTCGCCGACGCAGGGGTTGGATTTTGCGTCGTGTCCTGAGCGACGGCCGGGCTCGCGATCAACGCGGCCATAAGCGCGAACGGCGCGACGGTAGCACGCCAGTGTCGGCGCGCCGAATGTGTCGGATGGATCATGTATTTACTCCTCACTAGCCGTTGTCAGCGGCTTTCCTGTTCCCGCGCGCCAGCCACCCCCCGGCGTACAGACGACAACGCGGATGGACGGGATTTTTGTTAGGATTTTCGCGAGGTGTAAATTAGCGGCGCTAGCTTTGATGCGTTTTTGTCGCGGCCACGTAACATAAATGCCACATTTGATTCCATAATGGAACGATCTGGCGACGTAACGTCAAGCCGCTACCGACCGACCGGCATCGGCCCGGCCATCAGCAACGGGTCGATCTTGGCCTCGCGCCATTTGAGGCTCCAGTGAAGATGGGGGCCGGTGGCGCGGCCGGTCATGCCCGACCGCGCGATTTCCTGGCCGCGACGGACATGATCGCCCACTTTCACCTCGATCTGCGACAGATGCAGAAACGCGCTCGACAGGCCCATGCCGTGATCGACCATCAAGAGATTGCCTTCGAGCGTGAACGGATGATCGGCCGCCAGGATGACGACGCCGTCGGCGGGCGCGACCACCGGGGTGCCGACCGGCACCGCGACATCGGTGCCCGAATGATAGCTGCCCGCCTCGCCAATGGCATAGATGCGCTGCGAGCCGAACCGCGTTGAGATGCGGCCTACGGCGGGCCACAGGAACGGCTGGTCCCAGCCATGCGCATCGGTCACCATTGCGCGCGCCGCGTTGATCTGGGCGAGCTCGGCCGGGCGGATCTTTTCAAATTCGGGCTGGGGCACCGGATATTTGGGCAAGGTCGGCAGCCGCGAAATGTCCCAGCCGCGCGGGGAAATCGTGAGCGGGTCGGTAACGACACCGCCCGACGCCAGCCGCGCGACGAGCACCGCGATCGGCTTTGCATCGCGATCAAACGCGATGAGGAAACGGCCGTCGGGGGTGAGAGGCAAGGCTGTACCATCCAGGCTGAGCGCGACGGTGCCGGGCGGCGCATGGCCGATGATCGCGCCGCCCTGCGTCATCGGGCCTTTCAGGATGAAGCCACTGGCATCCGGGCCATTGCGCGATGCACTGGGGCGCGGGGCTGGATCGAGCGGCGGCAGCGTCGGTCGCGCGGTGGCCGTGGTCCTATGGACAGGCGGCGATGGAGCCTGGGCAAGCGCGCTGGCCGAGGCAAGCGCGACTGCCAACGCCATCGCAAGGCGGTGCCGCCTCATCGCCCCGTTATCGCGCGCGTGGCGATTTCCGGGCTGGCATAGGCTTCCTGCCGCCGGACGCTCCAATAGCGCAATTCCTCCAGCGCAATGCGCTCGCCAGTCACCGCGCACAGCACATGGTCACCGGGCGCCAGCACGCGAAAGCCGTTGGCCAGATAATGGAGCCGGGCAGGGCGGTCGTTATGGGACATCAACATGGGCATGACTCAAAGCAATTTCGGCTGGTCGGCGCGCGGGACCGACCGGGCTTTGTCATAGGGCTTGGTGGCAGCGCCCTCAACCCGCACGTCGAGCGGGCCATCCCGGAAGTGCAATGTCAGTGCGCCCGCCTCGCGCGCCGCCGCAGCACTGGTCAGCACCGTGCCATCGGGCCGGGCGGACGCGCGGACATAGCCGCGCTGGAGCAGGGCATCGGGATTGACCGCCTCCAGCAGCCGCGCGGTCCGCTCAAGATGCGCGCGCGCGGCCTCCAGCCGCTGCTCGAGCATGGCAGGGCGAAGGACCGCCCCGGTGCGATCAAGCTCGCGGCGCGCGCGCGCTGCCCGGTCGGTGAGCGCGCGGTCGAGGCGCGTGGCGGCATCGTCCATCCGCTGGCGTTGCGGCCCGAGCAGGGCGTCGCGACGCGGCAGCAGCCGCGCCAGCGCGGTCAGCCGTTCGCGCCCGCGCTCGACATGGCGGCGGGCACAACGGTCGAGCCGGGTGCCCAGCCCCTCGACGCTCGCGATCAGGTCGGCGCGAACCGGCACCGCCATTTCGGCCGCAGCGGTGGGGGTGGGGGCGCGACGATCAGCGGCGAAATCGGCAAGGCTGGTGTCAGTCTCATGCCCCACTGCCGAGATGATGGGCACGCGGCACGCGGCGATGGCGCGGACCACGGGTTCCTCATTGAACGCCCACAAATCCTCGATCGACCCCCCGCCACGCGCGACGATGATGAGGTCGGGGCGCGGCACCGGGCCGTCGGTCGGCAGTGCATCGAGGCCCTGTATCGCGGCGGCGACTTGCCGCGCCGCGCCGTCACCCTGCACCAGCACGGGCCATAGCAGAACATGGCTGGGGAAGCGATCCGCCAGGCGATGGAGAATGTCGCGGATCACCGCGCCGGTGGGTGACGTCACCACGCCGATGACGCGCGGCAAATAGGGCAGCGGCTGCTTGCGTTCGGGCGCAAACAGGCCTTCTGCCGCCAGCTGCGCCTTCAGCCGCTCAAACAGCGCCATCAACGCGCCTTCCCCGGCGAGCTCCAGCCGATCGATGACGATCTGATATTTGGATCGACCGGGATAAGTGGTGAGCTTGCCCGTGGCGATGACATCCAGCCCGTCCTGCGGCGCGAAGGGCAGCGCGGCGGCCGCGCCTTTCCAGATCACCGCGTCGATCACCGCCGCCTCGTCCTTCAGGGTCAGATAGGCGTGGCCCGAAGCGGCGCGCTTATAGCCCGAAATCTCGCCGCGCAGGCGGACATGGCCGAATTCGTTCTCCACGACGCGCTTCAGCCGCCCGGCCAGGTCGCTGACGCTCATCGGCGCGGCGTTGTCGCCGGGCGGCACCTCGGCTACCAGCCGCCCACGTGTCTCGGGAAAATCACTGGCCATGGCGGAATTGATCAACGTCCTTTTGGTGGGATCGGGTGGGCGTGAACATGCGCTGGCGTGGAAGCTGGCGCAATCGCCCCGGCTGGGCACGCTCCATGCCGCGCCGGGCAATCCCGGGATAGCGCAGGTGGCGCGGCTCGCAAGCCTGGATGTGACGGATCACGCTGCGGTGGGGGCGTTTTGCGTGGAGAACGCGATCGGGCTAGTGGTGATCGGGCCGGAGGCGCCGCTGGTAGCGGGGCTGGCGGATGATCTGCGCACGGCCGGCATCGCGGCGTTCGGGCCGAGCGCGGCGGCGGCGCAATTGGAAGGCTCCAAGGGCTTCAGCAAGGATTTGTGCGCGCATGCCGGCATTCCGACGGCAGGCTATGAGCGCGTCGATAGCCTGGCGGCGGCGCGCGCCGCGCTTGCCCGCTTCGGCGCGCCGGTGGTGGTGAAGGCCGATGGCCTGGCGGCGGGCAAAGGCGTGACGGTGGCGATGACGATGGCGGAAGCC
>CANJKQ010000069.1 GCA_947474905.1 Pseudomonadota bacterium
CACCGCGCGGTCGCTGCCCGATGTGCGTGATGGGTTGAAACCGGTGCATCGCCGCCTGCTCTGGGCGATGCGGTTGCTGCGGCTCGATCCGGCGCAGGCGTTCAAAAAGTCGGCGCGCGTCGTCGGCGACGTGATCGGCAAATATCACCCGCATGGCGACGCTTCGGTTTATGACGCGATGGTCCGCCTCGCCCAGGATTTCGCGTTGCGCTATCCGCTGGTCGACGGGCAGGGCAATTTCGGCAATATCGATGGCGATAACGCCGCCGCCTATCGCTATACCGAAGCCCGGCTGACCCAGGTCGCGATCGACCTGATGGATGGGCTGGACGATGACGGCACCGATTTCCGCCCGACCTATAATGGCGAGGAGGAAGAGCCCGAGCTGTTCCCCGGCCTGTTTCCCAATCTGCTGGCCAATGGCGCGGCCGGCATTGCGGTGGGCATGGCGACGAGCATCCCGCCGCACAACGCCGCCGAGCTGATCAACGCCGCCATCCACCTGATCGACGATCCCAAGGCCGATGACGCGGCGGTGCTGGGCTTTGTGCAGGGGCCTGATTTTCCCACGGGCGGGCTGGTCGTCGATAGCCCCGCCGCGATTGCGGAGGCTTATGCCACCGGTCGCGGCGCCTTTCGGGTGCGATCGCGCTGGCATGTCGAGGATCAGGGGCGCGGCACCTGGGTCGCGGTTGTCACCGAGATTCCCTATGGGGTGCAGAAGGGCAAACTGATCGAGGCGCTGGCCGCCATCGTCAACGACAAGAAGCTGCCGATCCTGGCCGATGTGCGCGATGAATCGGATGCCGAAATCCGCATCGTGCTTGAGCCGCGGGCGCGGACGGTCGATGTCGATACGCTGATGGAAAGCCTGTTCCGCCTGTCGGACCTGGAGACGCGCTTTTCGCTCAATCTCAACGTGCTGGATGCGCAGCGCACCCCCCGGGTGATGAGCCTGCGCCAGGCATTGCTGGCATGGGTCGACCATCAATTCATCGTGCTTCAGCGCCGCACCCGCTTCCGGCTCGGCAAGATCGCCGATCGGCTGGAGCTGGTCGATGGCTATATCATCGCCTTCCTCAACCTTGATCGCGTGATCGAGATCATCCGGACCGAAGACGAGCCCAAGCCAGTGATGATCGCCGAATTCGCGCTGACCGACCGGCAGGCCGAAGCGATCCTCAACATGCGGCTGCGCAGCTTGCGCAAGCTGGAAGAGATGGAGCTGCGCCGCGAACGCGATGACCTTTCCGCCGAGCGCGAGGTGCTGGAGGCGCTGCTCAATTCCGACGCGCGGCAGAAGACGCGGATGAAGAAGGATCTGGGCAAGCTGTTGGAGCGCTACGGCCCCGAAACCGCGCTCGGCAAGCGGCGGACGACGATCGCGGAAGCCGGTCCGGTCAAGGAAATCCCGCTCGAAGCGATGATCGAGCGCGAGCCCATTACCGTCATCCTGTCGCAGCGCGGCTGGATCAGGGCGATGAAGGGGCATATCGAGCTTGCCTCTGCGGAAGCGCTCAAGTTCAAGGAAGGCGACGGCCCCGGCTTTGCCTTCCACGCGCAGACCACCGACAAGCTGCTGCTCGCGGCGGAAAACGGGCGTTTCTACACGCTGGCGGCGGACAAATTGCCGGGCGGGCGCGGCTTTGGCGAGCCGGTGCGGCTGATGATCGACCTTGATGGCGATGTCGGCATTACGGCACTGCTGCCCGCCACCTCAACCGAGCGGCTGCTGCTCGCGGCAAGCGACGGGCGCGGCTTTGTGGTCAAGACCAGCGACGTCATTGCGGAAACGCGCAAGGGCAAGACGGTCGTCACTCCCCGGCTCAACGCCAAGCTGCGCATAGTGAAGCCGATCGCACCCGGCGACGATTATGTCGCGGTGATTGGCGACAATCGGCGGATGCTGGTGTTCCCGCTTGCCGAAGTGGCGGAGCTGGCGCGCGGGCAGGGGGTGCAATTGCAACGCTATCGCGATGGCGGCCTTGCCGATGCGAAGACATTCGTGTTGGCGCAGGGATTGAGCTGGCCGATGGGCGGCGACAGCGGCCGGATCAGGACCGAAACGGATCTTTCCCCCTGGCGGGCGGCGCGCGGGGCGGCCGGTCGCATGCCGCCAACGGGCTTTCCGCGCGACAATCGCTTTTAATTTGAGCCACTAGCCCGCGATCTCGATGATTTAGACCCGCGAACTCGCTGATTTAGAGCGAATTAACCCTCGGCTGTTACCGCCGGGGAGATGCGCTCGCTCTTCCGGTCCGTCGGCGTTACGCCGCCTCCTGTGCCCGTTCCGGGCAAAGGCCGCGTTGGTATCGCGCCGCGTCATTTGCTGGGGGTGCGGGCAATTGGCCTGCTGCCGGTTCCCGCCGCTCTGATGATCCTGCGTGATGATGGCAGCATTGGCTTTGTCGGCGCAAATCAGGCGTTTGACGCGACGGGCCTTGGCCCTTCGGCGCCAGGCTCGCCCGTCGTCAATCAGCTCGGCGATCGTATCCGCGCTTTCATCGCCAGCGACCGGTTGAGCGACGAATGGCAATGGCAATGGGGCGATGCGGTTGAGCGACGGCATTATCTCGTCTCGCTGGCCCGGCTTAAGGTAAAGTCGGGCGGCCGGTTTTTGTTGACGCTGGTCGACCAGACCGCCGAGCGCCGCACCGAACGCAATATGCGCCGCGAGATGTTGACGGACAGTCTGTCCGGGCTGCCCAACCGTGCCGGGTTCAGCGACGTGCTGGAAGTAACCGTTGGGGCGCCTGACGCTGATCGCAGCCGCTATGAGGTTTTGATCGTCGACTTGGCTCGCTTTGCCCGCATCAACGCCTGCCTCGGCTCACTGGCGGGCGACGAACTGCTGATCACCGTCGCCCGCCGCCTGAAGGGTGCGCTTCGCGGGCGCGATGTGCTTGCCCGTACCGGGGGCGATGAATTCGGCATTTTGATGACGCTCGACGATGGACCGGGCGATGCCGACCTTGTCGCGCGGCGCATCCAGGGGGCGATGGCGCTGCCGTTCAAGCTTTCTGATTATGAAATCCGCGTATCTTGTTCGATCGGCGTTGCCTTTGGGTCGGCGGATATCACCGACCCCGAAGACCTGATCCGCCATGCCCAGTTTTCCGTCAAACGCGCCAAGGCCAGCGGCCTGGTCGAGACCTATCAAAGCCGCGCGCACGATCAGGCGCGACGCCAGTTCGGCCTGGAAACCGAGTTGCGCCGCACCATCGAAAATGGCGCGCTGACGCTGGCCTATCAGCCGATCTGGGATCTGGCATCGGGCGAGATCGTCAAGTTTGAGGCCCTGGCGCGTTGGACGACCGAGGACGGGACCGAGGTCAACCCGCAGGATTTCATCCAGGTCGCCGAGGAATCGGGGCTGATCGTCCCGCTGGGCCGCTGGGCAATCGATGAAGCGGCGCGCACCATGGCATCGTGGGATGCAGCCCAGGGCCAGCCCTGCAATGTCGGCCTCACCGTCAACGTATCGGCAATCCAGCTGCAGCGCGATGACATTGCCAGCCTGGTCGAACGCGCGCTGGCCGCCTATGATCTGACCGGCGACCGCTTCACGCTGGAACTCACCGAAAGCGTGCTGGTGAGCGAGGGCGATCTGATCGGCCGCACCATGCATGCGGTCAAAGCGCTGGGCGCGCAGATCGCCATGGACGATTTCGGCACCGGCTATTCCAATCTTGCCTATCTGCAGAAATTGCCGATCGATTTGCTCAAGATCGACCGCAGCTTCGTGACGGGCATGCTGGCCGATCGCGACAAGATATCGATTGTCCGCGCGATCCTGTCGCTCGCCCAGGCGCTGGGCCTGCGCGCCTGCGCGGAGGGGATTGAGACACAGGAACTGGCGCAGACGCTTGCAGCGCTGGGCTGCACCTTCGGTCAGGGCTATCTCTATTCGCCGCCGGTGCAGGCCGACGAAGCCTATCGATTGTTCATGTCGCGGCGCGCAGCGGCAACGACATCATCGGCGATGGCGGTGACGCGGTCGCCTTCGGGGAAATTTTCGGCGATCCATTGATCTTCGATCGCATGTAGCAGGCGGGCAACTTCTGGCCCCTTGTCGATGCCACGGGCAACAATCGCGCCGCCCGATAGCGGCAGGCGCGGGGGAGCCCAGTTGGCGATCGACTGCGCCGCTTGCGGCTGGCCCGCAAGCAGAAGCTGATCGACCGCGCTTTCCACGCCGACCCGATAAGCAAGTGCTTTGGGCGGCGCATCGGGTCGCGTCTCTGTGGCGAGCGCCAGCCGTTTGCGATCGGCGTTGGAGAGTTTCAGCCGCGCGCCGACCCCATCGGCCGCAGCCATGTCCCCATTCAGTAGCGCGGCCAGTCGGCGGATGGGGTGCGGGGCAATCCCCGCCGCCGCTTCCGCCGCTGCCAGACGCGCCAACCGCTCGGCACCGGCTGGGGTAATTTCAGGAAGCACTGGCGTGAGGATGCGGTGTTCGATCATCAACGCCACCACCTCCACCGCCCGGGGCGCGACAAGCAGGCGCAGCAGTTCATTGGCGATCCGCTCGCGCGACAGCGCCATCAGATCGTTGGCGCGCGCCGTGCATGCCGACAGGCCTGCCGTGTCCATCAGGGCGCCAAAGCGGGCGTGAAAGCGAAAAAAGCGCAGGATGCGCAAATGATCTTCGGCGATACGCTGATAGGGGTCACCAATGAACCGCACCACACCGGCGGCAAGATCGGCCAGACCGTCGAAATAATCGTAGATTTTACCCGATGGATACTCGGCATAAAGCGCGTTGATCGTGAAATCGCGCCGCCTCGCGTCCTCGCGCCAATCATCGGTGAAGGCGACGGTCGCATGTCGGCCATCGGTCGCGATGTCGCGTCGCAGCGTCGTAACCTCGATCGGGCCGCTCGCCAGCACGGCGGTGACGGTGCCATGGGCAAGCCCGGTCGGCACCGCGCGAATGTCCGCCGCTTTTAATCGGTTCATCACGGCATCGGGCGAAAAGCGGGTGGCGAGATCGACATCGGTCACGGGTACGCCGAGCAAGCTGTCGCGCACCGCCCCGCCGACGACCCGCGTCTCGCCCGCCGCCATGTCAAGCGCCTCGGCCAGCCGCGCCAGCCCGTCGCGGTGGCGCCATGGCGCGTCGGGCAACAGGGGGGGCATCAAATAAACCCCCGCAGCCGCATCGACAGGTTGACGATCATCGCCGCCGTCGCGCCCCAAATCCGGCGATCCTTCCAGAGGATTTCATAATAATGGCGCTCGCGCCCGTCCCACATCCGGGCAACGCGGCGGTGATGGGCGGGATCGAGCAGGAAAGCGAGCGGCACTTCAAACAAGGCCGCAACTTCTGCCGCGCTGGGGGCGAGCGGCAGGTCGGGGGGCACGACACCGATAACGGGCGTCACTTCATAGCCAGTGACGGTGCGATAGACATCGGTCGTCCCCACGACGTGGACATGGTCGGGGGCAAGGGCGATTTCCTCATGCGCCTCGCGCAGGGCGGCGGCAACGATGCTGGCGTCGTCGGGATCGACCCGGCCGCCGGGAAAAGCGACCTGGCCGGCATGGCGCCGCATCGTTTCGGGCCGCTGGGTCAGAATGACGCCGGGCTCGGCACGGTCGGTCACGGGAATCAGGACGGCCGCCGCCGTCACTTGATCAAAGGGCAGACCGGCAAGGTCGATGTGATCGCCCGCCAGCACAGGCGCGGGTTCCGCCATGCCCGCCGCCAGCGCGTCGCCCAGGCGCTGCGCCAGGCTCATGCCCCGGGCTCGAGCGGGAAGAAGGCGCCGCCGCTCCACACGCCGGGCGGCACATCGTTCCCGGCAAGCGCGATGTCGGCGAGTTCGTAATAGAGGGATCGCGCGACCAATGCCTCCATGCCACCGCGCACGGCGAGATAGGGGCGGGGGCCATCACCAGTTTCAACAAAGCGGAGCCGGTGGTCCGGCCCTGCCACAATCAGGTCGCCGGTATTGAGGCGGAAGGTCAGCTGCGCCTCGCGGCCCAGGCCCGCCGCTTTCATCTCCACCGCGATGAACGGCGCATCCTCGACATCGATATCAAGCTTTTCGACCGGAGTGACTAGCACATAGCGGCCATCGCTTTCGCGCCGCAACACCGTCGAAAACAGGCGGACCATGTTGATGCGGCCGATGGGCGACCCGTCATGAAACCAGGTGCCGTCGCGGGCGATGCGCATGCCGCTATGCCCGCAATGCGGCGGATTCCATCGATCGATCGGCGGCAGACGCTGCTCGCTCGCCAGC
>CANJKQ010000070.1 GCA_947474905.1 Pseudomonadota bacterium
ACCCGGTATGGCTTCCAGGATGTCATGGTGAAGGGCTTCGTCGACACGGTGGTCATCCTATGTGGCAATGAGGAGATCGCCAGACATCCGCGCTGTTATGGTGAGGCCATGTTCGTGGCGAACCCGCTGCATTATCTGGCGCTGATCGAGACCAAGCCCAATGCGCTCGATCAGGCCGCCGCGCTGCAGGACTGGGCTCTGCCGCAAGCGTTCCAGCATATGCGTCACCTCCTTGAGGCGCGCATGGGCAACAAGGGCAAGCGCGAGTTCATCCAGATCCTGCGACTGTTGGAGGCGATGCCGATGGAGATCGTCACCTTCGCGGTGAACGAGGCGATCTGTATCGGCGCAATCGGCTTCGACGCGGTCAAGCAGATCGCGCTGGCGCGCATCGAACGGCGGCCCGCCCGCCTGGACCTGGCAGCCTATCCCCATCTGCCTAAAATGGACGTGAAGACGACGCGTGCCGCCGACTATGCTGCGCTCGTGCCCCAAACATCTCAGGAGTTGGCGGCATGAACCGGATCGCAGAGGACAAGATGCCCACCGGCACTATGGCGGGGACGCCGCAGGTCCTGCTCGCGCATCATCTCAAGCAGCTCAAACTTCCTACAGTGCTACGCGAATATGAGAAGCTGGCCCGTGAATGCGCACGCGACGGGGTTGATCATAGCCGATACCTGCTTCGCCTCATCGAACTTGAGCTGATCGACCGTGAGCGCCGCACCGTGGAGCGGCGGATCCGGGCTGCGCGGTTCCCGGCGGTGAAAAGCTTCGACACGTTCGACTTCACGGCCATTCCAGGCCTCAACAAAATGCTCGTGCTGGAGCTGGCCCGCTGCGAATACATCCTGCGGAGGGAAAATATCATCGCGCTGGGCAACAGCGGCACCGGCAAAACCCATGTGGCGCTCGCGCTGGGACTGGCGGCTTGCCAGAAAGGCTTCACGGTCGCGTTCACGACCGCCGCTGCCCTGGTCAACCAGCTGATGGAGGCGAGGGACGAAAAGCGACTGCTCAAGATGCAGCGCGATCTTGCAGCGGTGAAGCTGCTGATCGTCGATGAACTGGGCTATGTTCCTCTCTCGCCCACAGGCGCTGAGCTGCTGTTCGAGACATTCTCGCAGCGCTATGAGCGGGGATCAACGATCGTCACATCCAACCTGCCGTTCGAGGACTGGACGCAGGTCCTGGGATCCGAGCGGCTCACCGGCGCGCTGCTCGATCGGCTCACGCACCACGTCAGCATCCTGGCCATGAACGGCGATAGCTACCGCCTCAAGCAGTCCGCCCGCCGCCGTGCTGCCGGGGCGGAGCAAAACCAGGCCACTCCGGTCGTCGACGCAGACACTGGCGAGATCACCGCCACCTGATCAATGACGACCACGATATGAAGAGGGCCCCGATCGGGGCCCTCTTCATATCGTTAGGCCCGCTTCAACAGTGGCCTGCTTTTACTCCGCCCCGGTGGTCTGGAATCTGACCGCCGTTGACAGAACCGCTTCGCAAGGTCCAAAGACCGAGAGGACGCATGAGGCGTATACAGCTATGGGAGATCAAGCGATGAGCCGCCCAATTCTGGCGCCGAAAGGGGTCTTCGTCGATAATGTATGGCGGCAGACCGACGGCGGACGCACCGTTGACGTCCTGGAGCCGGCTACTGGGTGCCTGATCGGGCAGATCGCCGACGCCGAAAGCGTCGATGTCGATCGGGCGGTGTCGGCGGCACGATCCGCAGCCGACGAAGGCGCCTGGAGCCGGGTAACTGCGGCCGATCGGGGGCGCCTTCTCTCGAAGCTAGCCCGGCTCATCGACGACCATCACGAGGAACTGGCGCAACTCGAAGCGCGCGATACCGGCAAGCCGATCTCCCTCGCGCGATCGGACATCACGGCCACGGCACGCTATTTCGAATATTATGGCGGCGCAGCCGACAAGCTTCACGGCGAGACCATCCCCTATCTCGAAGGCTTCTTCGCCGCCAGCCTGTACGAGCCGCACGGTGTAACCGCACACATCATTCCGTGGAACTACCCCGCACAGATGCTGGGACGGACGCTTGCGCCAGCACTCGCCGCGGGAAACGCGACGGTCGTAAAGCCCGCAGAGGATTCATCCCTCTCCACACAGCGCATTGCCGAACTGACTGCAGAGGCTGGCTTTCCCACGGGCGCGGTGAATGTCGTCACGGGTCGCGGCGAGACGACCGGCTCCGCACTGTCTAATCACCGGGGCATCGACTTCATATCCTTCACCGGCAGCCCGGAAGTCGGCGTCCTGATCCAGACCGCAGCCGCCAAGAATCACATCGGCTGCACCTTGGAGTTGGGCGGGAAGTCGCCGCACGTGGTGTTCGCCGATGCGGATCTCGAAGCAGCGCTTCCCGCCATCGGCAAAGGGATCGTACAAAATTCCGGGCAGACCTGCTCGGCCGGATCCCGCGTCCTGATCCAGCAATCGATCTTCGACGATGTCGCGCGTGGGCTCGGAGACTTCTTTTCGGGACTGGAAGCCGGCACCCCGGAGATGGACCTGCCGTTGGGTCCGGTCATCAACGCTGCGCAGAAAAGCCGGATTGAGCAGTTCCGGGCGCGAGCGGCCGCGGACGGGGTGCCTGTTCTCGCCGAAGGCAGGATCGCTGCCGGCTGTCCCGAAGGCGGCTTCTTCGTGGCGCCCTCCTTGTACGGGCCGGTTGCCCGCTCCAACGATCTGGCGCGAAATGAGGTGTTCGGCCCATTGCTCGTCCTGCTCCCCTTTACCGACGAGACCGACGCGCTGCGCTTGGCCAACGACACCGAATATGGGCTGATGGCGGCGGTCTGGACGCGTGATGCAGGTCGTGCGATGCGGCTCGCACGCGGTATTCGTGCCGGGCAGGTCTATGTGAACGGCTTCGGGGCGGGCGGCGGCATCGAACTCCCGTTCGGGGGGATGAAGCGCTCCGGCCATGGCCGCGAGAAAGGCTTCCAGGCGCTACGGGAATTCTCGGCCATCAAGACCGTCGTCTACCGGCACGGATGACAGGACGGCGTCAGGCCGAGACGCATGATCGGTAGGAACAGCACACAATCCTGCTTCCTTCTCTATCGCAGAGGCATGAAGCAGCCAGCTAGGATGAAACGATGGCTGAAACCGAGGACCTCAACAATATCTTGACCCGCGTCGGCCCGGATACTGCAATGGGCAATCTCTTCCGGCGCTTTTGGCACCCTGCTTTGCTCGGGGCGGAAGTGGAGCGCGATGGATCACCGGTACGGTTACGCATCCTAGGGGAAGATCTCGTCGCGTTTCGAGACACGTCCGGACGTATCGGCATCATCAGCGCTTACTGCCCTCATCGCGGCGCTCCTCTTTACTTCGGTCGCAACGAGGACTGCGGCCTGCGCTGCGTGTATCACGGATGGAAATTCGATGTATCTGGGCGCTGTCAGGATGTCCCCAACATCGTGCCGCCTGACAACTTCGACAAGGTCAAGCAACGGTTGAGCATCATCGGCTATCCTGTCGAGGAGGCGGGCGGCATCGCCTGGGTCTATATGGGACCACTCGATCATAAGCCCCCCTTGCCGAACATGGCCTGGCTGAGCCTCCCACCGGAACAGGTTCATGTCTCCAGATGGTTGCAGCGGAGCAACTGGGCCCAGGGGTTCGAGGGTGAGATCGATTCGGCCCATCTGTCGTTTATCCATGGACTGAAGAACTACAAGGGAACGATGCAAGAAGTCGTCATGCAGGACGGCGCACCGAAGATCGTCATTCGCGAAACCGAGACAGGCTTCGTCTATGGCGCGAGACGCGACTACAATGGCGGCTACTACTGGCGAGTGACGAATTGGCTACTGCCGACATGGAGTGTCACCGCTCCCTTTGTGGAGTCGCAGGGCTACCATGGCCGTGCCTGGCTTCCAATCGATGATGAGCACACCTGCAGCTTTGCCTACAAGTATCAGCCCAATCGCCCTTATACCGAGGAGGAGATTGCTGATACGGATTCAGGCTGGACCTTTCCTCCGCGGATCGAGAAAGGCACCTATGCCCTGGGGGACGGTACGGTGATTGATACCTTCCTGCCGATCGCCAACCGCGAAAACGATTATCTGATCGACCGCCTATCGCAGCAGTCCGTCAAGTATAGCGGGATTTACGGCATAAACGAGGAAGATCGCGGTATTCAGGAGGGCATGCGGATGGTGCCCGGGCGACCCGGCACAATCGATCGTCGCTTCGAGAATTTAGTGCAATCCGATGCCGCGATCCTGGCCGCCCGGCGCAAGCTCGTGAAGCTCGCTCGTGAAGTCGATGCAGGGCGAAACTCGGAGCTAGGCCAATCGGGCGATCTCCCTCCCCTGGGCGCAATCGGACTGGTGACACCAATCGCCGACTTCGACGAACTTCTGGCGGCCTACCCGGAAGTCATGTCACAGCAAAAGATAAATATCGCAGCGGAGTAACGGCATCGCAACCGCCGCACGGCGAATGGGCGCGGCAAAGCCCGTCGACCTTCCAATCGGCTCAAAGATTTGACGACAGATGGAAATCTTCCTCTCGCAGGCCAACGAGGTCATAGCACATGCTTTTATCGAGGCTGAATGTCTCAGATTGAAGCCGTCGGGAGCGGCGATCGTTGATCCATGCGGCCACCTTGTCGCCTTTCAGCGGCAGGATGTTGGGTCATTCGGCCGCGCGCAGATCGCGACGGGCAAGGCGGCGGGCGCTCTCGCACTAGGAGTTTCGTCGCGCGAGGTCGGACAGATGGCGCAAGAACGATGGCAAGGGGATAGGCTCGGGATTATCTGCACCCCACAGGCGCTTCGCTTGGTTGGTACAAGCAGGAACATTGGAAATGCGGGCCCTTGCCGGTGCCTCGTCGCACGCCGAAAACTCTCGAAAACCAACGGCGAGCGACACTGCCGGCTGCGCCACCATCCCCGTTTCTGATCGATAATGCCCGACGACTGGAAGCCTCTCGGCAACGCGCCTGTGGACCTCGATTCACTGAGGCTGTTCGTGCGCGCGGTAGAACAGGGTAGCCTCTCCAAGGTTGCGGGATCGTCCCGGCTTGCGCTTGCGGCGGTTAGCAGGCGCATCCGGCTCTTGGAAGATCATTACGGCGTTCGCCTGCTAACCCGTACGGGTCGCGGCGTCGCCCCAACGCAGGCCGGCGCCGTTTTGCTGCGCCACGCTCACGTGTAGAGGGCGGTGACAAACCAGGCCAATGGAACGCCAGCGATTTGCTGAGCGTGGCGGTTTAAAAACCAGCCATTGGATAGGTTGCTCCTTTTTAGGGGGGTGGCCGGGGATGTTTGCCGTGGAGAGCTACGCCGCCGTTCGGCACTTTGTTTTTGTTGAAGGTAACAGCCAGCGCGAGGCCGCGAAGGTCTTTGGACTGAGCCGCGAGACGATATCGAAGATGTGCCGGTTCTCGCTGCCGCCGGGCTACACGCGGACCAAGCCTGTGGCGAAGCCGAAGTTGGGGCCGCTGCTGCCAGTGATTGACGCGGTCCTGGCAGCGGATCGCATTGCGCCTGTGAAGCAGCGGCACAGCGCGAAACGGATATTTGAACGTCTGCGCGACGAGCATGGCTTTGGTGGCGGCTACACTGTCGTAAAGGATTATGTCCGGCTGTGCCGAGCGCGGGGACGCGAGACGTTCGTGCCGCTGGCGCACCCGCCAGGACATGCTCAGGTGGATTTTGGCGAAGCGGTGGGCGTGATCGATGGTGTCCGCCGGAAGATGCACTTCTTCTGCATGGACCTGCCGCAATCGGATGCCTGCTTTGTGAAGGCCTATCCAGCGGAGACGACCGAGGCGTTTTTGGACGGGCATGTATCGGCGTTCGCCTTCTTTGGCGGTGTGCCACTGTCGATCCTTTACGATAACACGAAGATCGCGGTTGCCAGGATCTGCGGCGATGGGAAGCGCGAGCGAACACGCGCGTTCACCGGGCTCGTCAGCCATTACCTTTTTACCGATCGCTTTGGTCGGCCTGGAAAGGGGAACGACAAGGGGAAGGTCGAAGGCCTGGTCAAGCACGCCCGATCGGGCTCTGTTGCAAAAATCGTGAAGCTTGAGCATGCTTGGCGGAGATTGGACGGACGGAACGATGACGGATTTCAAGTGGCGCCATTTCCAGGGTGATGTGATCCTGTGGGCGGTGCGCTGGTATTGTCGCTATCCGATCAGCTATCG
>CANJKQ010000071.1 GCA_947474905.1 Pseudomonadota bacterium
CGTGCACTCATCACCAAGACGGTTGCCGGCGCGATGATCGCCGGTGCGGCACTGGCGCTGTCGGCTTGCGGCCACAAGACCGAAACGACCACCGACAATGCGATGACGTCGGAACTGAACACCACCGACGAAATGGCCACGGACAACATGACCGCGACCGACGGGGCGATGGCGTCGAACGACGCGGCGATGGCCTCGAACGATGCGATGGCCTCAAACGACGCCATGTCGTCGGGCGATGCGATGGCGTCGAACGACGCGATGTCGTCGAAGAAGCACTGATCCGATCGGGCTGGCGCACCCCCGCGTCGGCCGATGATGCGATCCTGACAAGGAAAGGGCCGTCCGCCATGGGCGGCCCTTTTTCGTTGGCGGTTGTTTCTGGTGGCAAATCGTCTCCCGCGACCCGCAACGGGGCAGAACGAGTCATCGTCGCGGCGAAAGCCTCTTCAGCTAACCGCCAAAAACGATTATCGCCACAGCCGACGGGGACACGGGCAAAAAGGGCAAGACGTTGCGTAACATGGCGTGGTGGCGGGGTTTGGTTTCGGGTCTGGCGCTGGTCACGACGGGGCTGGCAATGGCCGCGCCGGCATCGGCGCAATTTTATCTGCGCAATCCGGTGATGACTGGCACGCCGATGACCGGCGACGAGCCCGACATCGGCTATCAGCTCCCCGGGGCGACGCCCGCCGAACTGCGTGCCGGCATGACCTGGGCGATGCGCGCCGCGCTCAACGTCGCCGCGCTGCAATGCCAGTTTGAGCCGCAGCTGATGTCGGTTGAGAATTACAACGCCGTCCTAGTCGACCATAAGGCTGAACTCACCAAGTCGCTGGCGACGTTGCAAGGCTATTTCACGCGAATGAACAAGAATAACAAGCTGCGCGGTACCAATGCGCTCGACCAATTTGGGACACGGCTTTATTCGGGTTACTCAACCGTCACCGCGCAATATATTTTCTGCCTGACCGCGTCACAGGTTGCGACCGACGCGGTCTTTGCCAAGCGCGGCACTTTTGGTGATCTGGCCGTCGCTAGGCTGCGCGAGTTGCGCAACAGCCTGAAACCGGCGGGCGAGCAGCAATTTCCCGGCCGCTCGCCGCTCGACCAGGATTTCATGCAAACCAAGCTGATCGACCCCAGCTGCTGGACGCGCAAGAACCGCTGGGACACCAAACGCTGCGGTCCGCAACCGGGTTAAGCGCCGGGGAGGCCTGCCTGTGGGGGCAAGGTCATCGCGCCAGCGCGAGCCAGTAACGCCAAGGTGAGCCGGGGCATCACGCCAGCGCGAGCCACGTCGTCATGCCAGCGCAAGCTAGCATCGCTTGCCAAATAAACTCTGCCCGCTTCAGACTGCCCTTGCGGGGTTAGCGAATCGATCAATCGCACAGGTCGCCCACAGGTCGCACGGGGGCGGAGCCGCCAGCGATCCCAGCTTGCGCTGGGATGACGGTGCGGCGGGAGGGCAGATTTGGTCGCGGAAGGACAGCGCACTCGTGGCGCTACTGCAGCCCCAGCAGCTTGTGCGTCTGCAGGCTCAGCCGCCAGCGCGGGCGGTTGAGCACCAGGTCAATCGCTGCCTCACGATTGGCGTCGGCTGCCGGGCTGTCCATCGGCTGCACCAGCCAATGGCGGAAATTCCAGCTTTCGATCGTGTCGATATCGGTGCCCGGCTGCGGCCAGACGAGCTTCAGTTCATCGCCCGCACGCTGCACCACCGCACTCCCGGCCTTGGGGCTGACGCAGACCCAGTCGATGCCGGCATGGACGGGAAGCGTGCCATTGGTCTCAATCGCGATGGTGAAGCCCGCCTGGTGCAGCGCATCGACTAGGGCATCATCCACCTGCAGCATCGGCTCGCCCCCGGTCAGCACGGCAAAACGCTCCGCCAGCCCCGCGCCCCACAAGCCCGTAGCCGCCCCGGCCAGCGCCGCGGCATCGGCAAAGCGCCCCCCGCCATCGCCATCGGTGCCGACGAAATCGGTGTCGCAGAACTGGCAGATGGCGCTGGCCCGGTCCGCCTCGCGCCCCGACCATAAATTGCAGCCGGCAAAGCGGATGAACACCGCGCGCCGCCCGGCATTCACGCCTTCGCCCTGCAACGTCAGGAACATCTCCTTGACGGCATAGCTCATCGCCGCGTCACGGCCGCGCGGCATAATGGGTGGGATCGGGCACGCCCGCTTCGGCAAAGCCGCGCTGGCGCAGGCGACAACTGTCGCACAACCCGCAATGCAGCGCCCCCGGTGCCGGATCATAGCATGACCAGCTCATCCCCGCGTCGAGCCCCAGCCGCGCCGCCTCCAAAACGATCTGCGCCTTCGTCATGTGCTGAAGCGGCGCGTGGATGCGAAACTGCATCCCCTCAACCCCCGCGCGCGTCGCCAGCGTCGCCATCGTTTCAAAGGCGGAAATGAATTCGGGGCGACAATCGGGATAGCCCGAATAATCGAGCGCGTTGACGCCGATATAAAGGTCGCGCGCGCCCGCTGCCTCTGCCCAACCCAATGCGAGGCTGAGGAAAATCGTGTTCCTGGCCGGCACATAGGTAACGGGGATACCCGGCCCCACCCCATCCTTGGGCACGGCGATGTCGTCGGTCAGCGCCGAGCCGCCAAAGGCCGAGAGGTCGATCGGCAACACGATATGCTGCACCGCGCCCAGCGCCTGGGCAATGCGCCGCGCCGCGGCAATCTCGACGCGGTGCCGCTGGTTGTAATCGATGGACAGCGCCAGCAGCTGATGCCCGTCTTCGCGCGCTCGTGCAGCGGAAACCATTGAATCCAGGCCACCCGATACCAGCGCGACCGCAAGTGATTGATGTTCAGTCATGACGCCGCGCAGCTAGTGGTTCGCGTTGCCGCGCGCAACCGGCCTTGCAAGCGCTCCCCGATCCTCCCTTGCCAGGGGGAGGTGGCACGCCTTGGCGTGACGGAGGGGGAGGAAGGCAAAACGACTGTTGGGTTAACCGCCCCCTCCGTCGCCTTCGGCGCCACCTCCCCCTGGCGGGGGAGGTGGGGAGTCAGCCAAGGTTGTTGGAACACGATCCCGAAAAAGAAGCGGGCCGCTCCCCGGTGAGGGAAGCGGCCCAGGGAGCTTCGCGGAAGAAGCCATGGGAGGAAAGCGTGCCCGAAAGACACGAGCACCGTCCTAACAAGCCCAAGTAAAATCGCGGTTAACGCGCGCTCGTCTGGCATGCGCCCAGCCGCCGCCCCGCATAATCCATGTCGAACGGCGCGGCCTGCGCAATTCCCTGCGTCTGCAACCTGATCTGGCGGGGCGTGTCGAGCGTGATCGTGGTGCGGCCGCTGCCCGCCGCGTCGCAGCTGTAATTGACGGTCCCCGACTGCGGCGTATCTTCCACCACATAGCGGGTGCAGGCGGCATGGGCGTGGCGCAGCTGGATCAGCTGATCCGCATCGATCAGGCACATCAGCTTGGGCGCGGCGGTGGAGCCGACCTCGCGCAATTCCCATTGCCCCGGTTCGATCGCGCGGGTGACGGCAAGCATCGGGGTCTTGAGCGGGCTGGCGGCCACCAGGGCAAGCGTGGCGGCAAACATCATGCCCGCATAGCGCGCCTGTCGGCTGGCAATTGGTTTTCGCACTGGCGGATTTGGCATTGGCGGATTCGGCATTGGAAGCGCTCCTGCAGTCGCCGGCCCGCCCCCGATCGCGGGAAACCGGTAGTCATGCGACGGCGCGACGCCGTTTCTTATCCGTCACTTTATATCATGGGGGATTCAGCCCCGATAATCAATGACCGTTACGCAGCCATATCATCCACCATCAGCGGAAATTTGGTCGCGCAGAACGCGCAATCGACGGTAATCACGCCATTTTCATCCGCCATGGCGCGCCGCTCCTCGACGGGAAATTTGGCGATGACCTGCGCGATATAATCGGGCGTACAGCGGCAGCCGCGCGACAGGGGCAGCGTGGTCAATACGCGGACTTCCTCTTCCTCGTTGAACAGCCGCCAGATCAGCGTTTCGAGCGTCGCCGCCGAATCGGTCAGCTCGTCGGGCTCGATAGTCGCGCCCAACGCCTCGACATGCTGCCATTCGGGATGGTCGAGCCGGGTATGAATGCGATCCCGCCCCTCCTCGCCCTCGGGCAGATGCTGAAGGAACAGCCCACCGACCACGCACCGGCCATCGTCATCCTTGCGCAAGCCGACGCGGACCAGGGTCGGCAATTGTTCGGACTGGACGAAATAGCTCTCCACCGCCTGCGCCAGCGTATCGCCGTCGAGCGGCACGATCCCCTGATAGCGCTCGCCGGTCAGCGCCTGGTCGAAAGTGATCGTCAGATAAGCCGCGCCAAACAGCGCAAACAGCGTCGGATCGGCCGGCGCCCCGGCCAGCCGGTCGGGGTCGAACTCGACATAGCCGCGCACTTCGCCGCCCTTGTAATCGCACACCAGCAAGCGAACGACGCCGGTTTCCGACTGGGTCTGCAGCGTCAATTGGCCGCCCGCGTCCTTCAGCGTCGATCCGATCAGCGCGGTCAGCGTCAGCGCTTCGGCGAGCAGCTTTTCGATTGCGGGCGGATAGGCGTGCTTTGACAGGATCCCGTCGAGCACCGGCCCCATCCGCACGAACCGCCCGCGCGCGTGCCGCTCAGGGATGGTGAAGCCGAGCGCGATGTCGACATTAGGCAAATTGAGATCGGTCATCATTCGTCCGTTCGGGCTGAGCTTGTCGAAGCCCTGCCCTTCTTGCCGCGAGGAAAAAGGACGGCCCTTCGACAAGCTCAGGGCGAACGGACTTCAGGTGAGATGTCGCGTTAGATAAGGTACCGCGCCGCCAACGCAACTCACCCCAATTGCCCGAAGCACCAGCGCAGGATCGATTTCTGCGCATGCAAGCGGTTTTCCGCCTCTGGCCAGATCAGCGATTGCGGGCCGTCGATCACCTCGGCCACCACTTCCTCACCGCGATGCGCGGGCAGGCAATGGAGGAATTTGGCGTCCGCCTTGGCCGCCGCCATCAGCGCGGGCGTCACCTGATAGGGCATCAGCGCGGCGAGCTTGCTGTCGGCATGCGCCTGACCCATCGAAATCCAGGTATCGGTGACGATGATGTCGGCGCCCTCAACCGCCTCGCGCGGATCGGCGACGCACCGGGCGCGGCCCTTGCCGAGGGCGAGCGCGTCTTCCATCGGCTGGAAGCCTTGCGGGCAAGCGGCGGTGACGTCGAAGTGCATCAGCCCGGCGGCTTCGACGATCGAGGTCAGCACATTGTTGCCGTCGCCCAGCCACGCGACTTTCAAACCGGGCAGCGCCTTGCCGCTTTCGACGATGGTGAGCAGGTCGGCGACGATCTGGCAGGGATGCGAATAATCGGTCAGCCCGTTGATGACGGGCACGCTGGCATAGGCCGCCATTTCCTCGACCTTGGCATGGTCATCGGTGCGGATCATGATCGCTTCGACGTAAGCAGACAGGATGCGCGCGGTATCGGCGATGGTCTCGCCACGACCGAGCTGCATCGATCCGGCTTCGGCGACGATCGTGGTGCCACCGAGCTGGCGCATCGCCATATCGAAGCTGAAACGGGTGCGGGTCGAGTTCTTCTCGAACACCATCGCCAGCGTGTGACCGGCGAGCGGGGCGTCGGCATCCGCCTTGCCCTTCGGCCAGCCGGCACGCGCCGCCTTGCGATCAATCGCGTCGTTGATCATCGCCGCAATGGCATCGCCGCCGGCGTCGGCGAGGTTCAGGAAGTGGCGCATGGTCAACTCCTCCCCGAGCTCGTCTCGGGGAGGGGAACCGGCCGCGCAGCGGACGGTGGAGGGGAATTTCCCCCCATCAATTCCCCTCCACCAAGCCTGCGGCTTGGTCCCCCTCCCCGAGCAAGCTCGGGGAGGAATATAGGAGCCCTCACGCCGCTTGCGCCGGCTGATACGCCCGCGCCGCCTCGCTCAGCTTTTCGACCGCCTCGGTGATATGGCTTTCGTCGATCACCAGCGGCGGCAGGATGCGGACGACATTGTCGCCCGCCGCCACCGTCAACAGATGATGATGATCGCGGGCATGCGCGACGAAATCGCGCGAGGCCACGCTGTCC
>CANJKQ010000072.1 GCA_947474905.1 Pseudomonadota bacterium
TCAGTCTCGAACAGAGCTTCGACCTCGATAGCACGGCGATCGAGACCTTGAGCGAGTTCGATCGCGCGATGAGGGCGCGCGGCATCGAACTGCGCTTGGCCCGCGTGCGCGATCATGTTCGCGATCTTCTCATCGCCGCCGGTCCCGGCGATCTCGCGCGACGTTCCTTTTACAGCGTCGACGATGCCGTAGCGGCGACGTCCGGCAACCAGGAGATGCCAAGCACATGACGCATCATTACCAACCCTTGCTGCTACCGACCCGCATCGGCGACTTGCGTCCCACGCAAATGACCGTTGGGATGCGGGAAGTCGCATTGAAGCGCCACGCCTGGCGGGAAAGCTGCGCCAAACAGGGCGCTGAATTTCTTGGTCGGCACATGATTCCGGTAGTGATCGGCCCCAAGCATCGACCTTGGCTGGTCGATCATCACCATCTCGCGCTCGCGCTCCATCTCGAAGGCCAGGAAGAAGTTCTGGCAAGCGTGATTGCCAATTTGTCTCATCTCGGCCGCGACGAATTTCTAACGGTCATGGACAATCGAAGCTGGTTGCATCCCTTTGACGCGCGCGGGGTTCGCCAAGACTATGCCGCGCTTCCCCGACGCCTGAGCAAGCTCAAGGACGATCCATATCGTTCCCTCGCCGGCGCGGTCTTGCGTGAAGGGGGTTATGCCAAAAGTCAGGCGCCGTTCGCCGAATTTCTCTGGGCCGACTTTTTTCGGCATCGGATCGATGCCAAGCTTCTCAGCCATGACTTTGATCGCGCAGCGCGCAAGGCTCTGGATCTTGCCCGCAGCAAGCGAGCAGACCATTTGCCGGGATGGGCGGGCCCGAGCACATAAGCGTGTGGCGGCTGGCAATGAATAGCGCAATGAGGTCGAATCAATCGCCTCGGCCACCGATACGGCATGATCGACGCTCGGCGAGGTATTCCTGGGTCGGCAGAGCCTCGGAATTCGTCTGGCCACGTCGACACTGTAGTTGTCCTGGGTAGTCGACTGTGAGCTTACCTCAGCCTGACCTTCACTTGGCCGCGAAGACCTTTTTGGGTAGCACGACGTGGACGCCCTTGTTGCGATCGACCAACTCGGTCACCTCGACATCCCCTGCCGTACTGACGAGCATATAGGCATCGTCGCGGTTCAAGCCCTTTGCCTTCACCAGGAAGTCGATCAGGTTGCGCACGGCTTTGCGGGTCGCGTTGGTCAGGTCTTCGTCGAACCCCATCGCGATGAAAGCCTCGGGCGTCTCGGCCCGGGGATAGCTGGCTTCTACCGCAGCGCTGTCACCTTTCTTGTGCAGGATAAGCTGGAGCGTACCGGTCAGCGACGTTTCCAGGGCGGTGATGTCGACTTCGCCATTGCCCTGCGCCGCGTGACCGTCGCCAACCTCGAGCAGCGCGCCCGGCGCGTGGATGGGCAGGAACAGGGTGGTGCCTGCAATAAGCAAACGATTGTCCATATTGCCGCCATGGATCGAAGGGGCGGTGGAGTCATAACGGCCGAAGCTGGCTGGCGGCGCCACCCCCATCGAGCCGAAGAACGGGTGGAGCGGGACGTCGACGCCCGGCGCCAGTGTGCCGATCATCCGTTTAAGATCGAGCGGCACGATCTTGATCCGCCGATAGGGAAAGTCGTCGGTCAGGAAGCCGGTGGTCGGACCGAAGGCATTGTACGCATAGGGTATCGCAAGTTCGACCTTGAGGATGCGGACCTCGAGCGTGTCGCCGGGTTGGGCGCCCTCCACCGCGATCGGGCCGGTCAGAATATGGCCGCCCGGGCCCCGCGCTGACGCGGGCACACCATCAAACACGCCGCGCAGGGCAGGCTCGACCTGGTCGGGTGGCAGGCCCGCGCTCTCCCGCCCTTTTGGGCTGTTGGTGAGCAAGGTGTGGACGACGACCACGTCGCCTGAACGCACCATCACAGCCGGCGTGGCGGCGGCGTCATAATGGCCCCAGGCAATTGTGGTTGGCGTGGCGGGGAGATCGACCTGTTGCGCCGTCGCCTGGCTCGCCATGAACACCAACGCAACACCCGCCAATCGTCGTGCCACCATGCTGCCCTCCTAACCTGCTTGGCCGCAGCCTAGGCGAGGTCCTCCTGCTTGTTCAACTTGCACGATCGACAAGGTGGTCAGCCCAGATCATAGATCCATGATTCGCCGGGTCCCAAGCCCGGGGTCATCAGTGTCTTTCGGGTCTAACGTCCAGCGTTGGCCAGGCCGGAAAGGCGCGGCTCGGCAAGGGACAAGCGCAATCCCTGATCTTGTGTCGCGCAGTATCGAGTGCGATCCCTACCGCTGAAAGCTCAAGCTCGTCGGCAAGCCACAACGCTTCGTGAACGAGCGCCAGAAGCTGGGCATGGCGACGCTGGTTGTTACGATCGTTCATAAACTCTTCTTGCGCTCCTCTCCCAAAGGCACAACGACATCAATGGTGCTGCATGCTCTCGCCGGGCCTTGTGCCCCGTGTCGGGTGGCTGGCCGCGGACCTGTTCCTTGACAGCGTAGAGCGCTCCGATCCGGTCGAGGATGTCGGTGGTGAGCGCGGTCGGTTTGGTCTGATGGATATCGAAGACTTTACGCCCAAAGTGCGCCCAGCAGGCGCCCTCAGCGATCTGGCCGGCGGCATTGAGCGGATTATAGCCGGCATAGGCGTCCGCCTGGAGGAAGCCGGCAAAGCTCGCCAACCCGTTCTGCGGGTGCGCGCCCGAACAATGGGGCGCGAACCGATACCAGGCGAGCGCCGGCGTTCACCAACGGTGCATCAGCAACAACGACTGAACCCGCCATGACCGTGATGCGTCGGTCCACTAGATGACTTTCGGAGGTTGTTGGCTGAGCGGCAAAAGCGGCCATCGGTTCTAAGCCGGACTGACGATGCGATTTCGACTTGCCAATATGGAAAGTCGACGGTATCACTTTCCAGTCTGGAAACACGGAGTCGCTCATGTCTGCTGCTGTCCAAGAAGCTCATGCAGCCCTGGCCGCCAAACAGGCTGCCGAACGAAGCATCGCTCAACTATCGCTCTGCCCTCCGTGGCGTCATGCCGCGTTCGCGGGCATCATGGCGGCGCTAGTGGTGAGCCCGGCGCTCCCCCTCCAATGGCGCTTCTGCCGTGATCAGCGATCGCTAGCGCCAGACGGATCGATGCGAGGTTGGGCTCCGCGAGGCGAGCTCGTTTCACGCACCGGCCCTGAGTGACCCGGCATCGGGGCCCAACGCAAGTCAGAAACGCTTGGCGAAAGTTCAGCAACGGCGACGAACTGCGCGGACCCGCAGTAAATACTACTCACGCCAATACTTTGGCGCTGAGCATGCCAATTCTTTTCACTACCAATGCTCCCATCACTTTTAGGCACCAAATGCGACGTCATAAAATGATCCTTCAGACCAGTGTACCCCGCCGCGCCCACGCGGCGGGGCGCATCTCAAAGTTAGGCAGCCGCCGCCTGGCTCACCGACTCCAGAAGCTGCTCGTTCGAATAGGCCTGACCGTGGATGCCCCAAAGGCCATCCACGGCATAGACCATGTTCACCCAGACGTGGTCGCGTGCGACGCGGCCTTGGCTCGCCCGATGCACCGCCTCAGTCGCATCCGCGACGAAGCCAGCCTTTTGCTCGGGTGTGCCGAGCGCGAAGGATGGCACCTTCAATTCGACGATCGCGATGTCAGCCGGCTTGCCGCCGGCAAACGACTTTCCACGCGGGATTGTGGAGATCTCACCAATCACGTTGGGCGTGAGGAACGTGTTGCCGTTCAGATCGTGGTGCTTGAGGAAGACGTCGGTCAGTTCGGCAAACAACTCGCGCTCTGCGGTCTCGGTGAGGACGTCTTCGGTCACATTCAGGGCAATAGGCATCGTTCTGCTCCTTGGTCGGCGTGCCGCGCGAGCCATTCCCGCTTGCACACGTCCGCGACGTTCGCCATATGACGACCGTAATTCGGAATTAAGTGACGATCGTAATTTGGTCAAGCGCCAAGTTACGACCGTCATATGAAAGGGCAGGCATGGCACATCGAGCAGGTCAGAAGGAGGAAAGCAGGGCCCGTATTCTAGCGAGCGCCGGGCGCGGCTTCCGCAGCCGGGGCTACGATGCGCTCGGCGTAGACGGACTAGCAAAGGAGGCCGGGGTTACCCACGGCGCATTCTATGCCCACTTTAAATCCAAGGCCGCTGCGTTCCGGGAGACCGTCACTGTAGGTATGCGCGACCTGCGTTTTGGAATCGAGCGCCTGCGCGACGGGGGACCTGGTTGGCGACAGCGCTTCGTTGAATTTTACCTCGGCGACCGGCGGACCTGCGACCTTTCTGAAAGCTGCGCTCTTCAAAGCTTAACTGGCGAGGTCGCACGCGCAGCCGACGACGTGCGGGAGGCCTACGAAGTCGAACTACGAAGCGTTATCGAGGCGATTTCGGAGGGCATGGTGGCCGGAAGTCAGGCCGACCGGCGCGCTGACGCGACCGCGCTGCTTGCCCTGCTTGCGGGGGGCGTTTCAATGGCGCGCGCCGTAAAGGACGTATCGATGGCCGAGGACATTGCCGCGGCCATCAGAAGAGCGGCGTTGTTCCTCGAAGAAGCTGCGGCGCTCGAGATAAGAAACGCGAACCCTCTCCCGGCGAAGTGAGACTAAAGTTGTAAATAAGTGAAAGACTTGATCGATTCCGAGAGTCTTTTTATTGCAGGAGGCGGGTCATGACGACTCCAAGGGCTGGCTCCTGCGCTGTTCAACTCGAACGCGTCGGTCGTGCCGATGCGCTGGAGACGGTCAAATCTCGCGTCGTTCGTCCGCGAACGAGCTGACTACCGCGAGGTAATGTGGCGCAATGTCAACAGATCTCGCTCCCAGCCAATGCAGCGTGCTCGGTATCATTCCGCACGGCGTGAATTGCTGAATGAATTCATCGAAGCGCGCGGATCGCGAGGCCGCCTACTTGGTCCCACCAACTTGGTTCAGAAGCCAAAACGTGCTAGCAGACATCCCATGGTATGGGGGCATGCTCGGCGTTGGACGCAATAGACGATCGTTTTTTGCCTGTTAAGGCTGCACCGCTGGTCACCGCGTCCGCCATGGCGCGGTGGTGGGGTCGAGAGCCTGACGGCGTAATCGAGGACGCGCGCTGCGATCTTGGCGCGGCGTGCTTCCGTCTGGATGGCGAGCAGCCATTTATCGCCACCTGCGACCCTGATCCGGCCACGCACATCCTGAGCATCCACCTGCACGGCGCGCTGAGCAACAAGTTCTCGAGCGACGGCGTCGAATATTTCCGCGGCGCGCACCGGCAAGGCGATGTGGTACTGATCCCAGCCGGACAGCGGCCGGTTGCCGTTCTGCACGATGCTGGGGTGGCCGAGATTATGCACCTCTACATTCCCGACGCCATCGTGCGGCGTTGCGTGGGCGAAGCACGCGGCGGTGCTCCGACGTTCGAAATCAAGGACCATTTCGCGCGCGACGACGCGGACAGCTTGCGCGCTGCGCGCATCGTGCGTGAGGAGATGCGCACACCCGGCCTCGCTTCGGCGCTGCTGCTCGATTCCGTTGCGACGTCGCTTGCGGTCGGGATGGTGCGTAAATGGTCGAGCCTGGCCGAATCGCCGCCGCCGCAAGCGGTCAAGGGCGGCCTTGCACCGTGGCAGGTGCGCCGGGTCCACACTATCATCCTAGATCGTCTAGCCGACGAGGTGCGTCTGGACGAGCTTGCAGGAGCTGTCGGCCTGTCGACCTTCCACTTCGCACGCGCGTTCAAGCAGTCAACGGGCATGCCGCCCCACCGCTTCCAGACCGTGGCGCGGCTCAACCGTGCGCGAGAGATGCTATCCCGCACCGGCCTTGGCGTGCTCCAGATTGCTCTCGCCGTTGGTTATGAGTCAGGGCAAGCACTCGCGCGCGCCTTCCGCCGCGAGTTCGGCTGCTCGCCCGCCGAATTCCGGCGCTCCGCAGGCTGACCGGCGAAAAGCGCCGCAGGCTCGGCGCCATCGGCGCAAGCCGGGTCCCGATGTCTAGCGACATTTTGCGCTTGCGATGGGCCGGCCAAGCGACACCGAACA
>CANJKQ010000073.1 GCA_947474905.1 Pseudomonadota bacterium
CGCCATCATCGACCGGCGCGACGCCGGATCAATCGACCCCGGCGCCGTCGACCACCGACCAATCGACCTCGGGCACGCAAACCGGAACCAGCAGCACCGCCAGCCAGTCGGCCAGCACCGGTGCCGCCGCCACCGCACCCAATCCCACCGTTGGCGGGGCGGCGATGTCGCCCGCCAAGACCATTGTCGACAATGCCTCGGCGGCCAGCAACCTGTCGACGCTGGTATCGGCGGTAAAAGCCGCCGGGCTCGACAGCACGCTTGCCCAGCCTGGCCCCTATACGGTGTTCGCGCCCACCAATGCGGCGTTTCAGCGGCTTGCGCCCGGCACGGTCGACACGTTGCTCAAGCCCGAAAATAAGTCGACGCTCACCAAAGTGCTGACCTATCACGTCGTCCCCGGCGTGGTGACGATCGAGGATTTGAAGGCCAAGGCGGCGGCTGGTGGCGGCAAAGTGACGCTGACCACGGTTGAAGGCGAGCCGCTAACCGTCAGCGTCGATGGCCAGATGATCGCGCTTACCGACAGCCATGGCAATAAAAGCTATGTCGAAACCGGCGACGTTCGTCAGTCGAACGGTATTGTCCATGTCGTGAACGGCGTGGTCCTGCCCAAATTGGGGTAATCTAGCGGTCCCAGCGCGCGGCGGCGGCATCGTCGCTGCCGCGTGCTTCGACCCAGCGCGCTTCCTGCCCCACCCGCTCGCGCTTCCAGAACGGCGCATCGGTCTTGAGCCGATCGATCAGATAAGCGCAGGAAACGAGCGCGGCGGCGCGATGGGCTGCGGCAGTGGCGACAAAAACCACCCGCTCTCCCGGCTGCATGACGCCGACCCGATGGATGATTGTCGCCGCCAGCAATGCCCATCGCGCCATCGCGCCTCGGGCCAACTCCTGCAATGCCGCTTCGGTGGCGCCTGGATAATGCTCGAGTTCCA
This sequence comes from Pseudomonadota bacterium, assembly GCA_947474905.1. Next base: position 939 of record CANJKQ010000073.1, read on the forward strand.
GCGCCGACACGCCATCATCGGCGCGGACAATGCCCGTGAAGCTTGCCACCCCCCCTGCCCCGGCGGCTTCGATGCGCGCCAATTCGGCCGCGATGTCGATGGCGTCGGTCTGGATGCCGACGCGGATCATCCCCCCGTCACCGGCGGAAAAATCGCGACTTCGCGTGCGCCCAAAATCGGCGCGTCAAGCGCGACAAAGCGTTGATCGACGGCGGCGCGCAACCGGTCACGATCGGCAAAGGCAGAGGCATGACCGTCGCTGAACGCCGCCAGCCAGTCGATCAGCTCGGCCACGGTCGTCACCCGCGCGGGCGGATCAACGCGTTCCTTGCCACGGCCCACCCGCTCACGCACCCACGCGAAATACAGGACGTCGATCATCGCCTCCCTCAATCCATGTGCCGCAGGCCGACGCGCAGATAATCCCAGCCCGTCACCAGCGTCAAAGCGGCCGCGCCCCACAGGCCAGCCATACCCAAGGGCTTGATCCACACCACCGCCGGCATTGCCCCCGCCAGGATGATCGCGCCCAAGGCGACAAGCTGCAGCGCCGTTTTCCACTTGGCGAGCCGCGACACCGGCACCGACACCTGAATGCCGCCCAGAAATTCGCGCAACCCCGACACGGCGATTTCGCGCAACAGGATGATCAGCGCCGCAATGACGTTGAGCCCGGCAATATCGCGCGTGCCGACCAGCATCAGAATCACCGCCGCCACCATCAGCTTGTCGGCAATGGGATCAAGAAAGATGCCAAGCTTTGACACCGTGCCCTGCGCACGGGCCAGATACCCGTCGAGATAGTCAGTGACGGCAGCGATCACATACAGCGCAAATGCCAGGGCATAACCGGCGGTCCAGCCCGGCCACCAAAGCAGCCCGGCCAGCAGCGGCACCGCGACAATGCGCGACAACGTCAACAGGTTGGGCAGCGTCAGCATCGAGGGCAGCCTCTAGCCGCCCCAGCCGCCATGGCAAGCCGTGCGGCGGCCCATGATGATAATCCGTTTGCCGCTATGCCCGATGCTCGGCTATGGCGCAGCCCAAGTTCGCCACATCGGAGTCACGAAATTGCCATGCTGAATGCGCTCGGCCTTCTTAAAGAGCGCCGTTTTCTACCGATTTTCGCGACGCAGTTTCTGGGCGCTTTCAACGATAATCTGTTCAAGACGTCGATGGTGCTATTCGCGACCTATCAGGTTTATAACGACCCCAAGCTCGAATCGAATTTCAACGCGCTGGCGACGGGGCTGTCGCTGATCCCCTTCTTTCTGCTCTCCGCGCTATCGGGGCAGCTTGCCGATACGGTCGACAAGGCGCGGATCATCCGCATCGTCAAGACAGCAGAGATCGGCATCATGCTGGTGGGAGCCGCCGGGTTGATGGTGGCGCGGTCGGGCCAGTCGATGCTGGGCATCGTGCTGATGCTGATCGCGGTGTTGCTGCTCGGCATCCATTCGACCTTTTTCGGGCCAATCAAATACGCGATCCTGCCGCAGCATCTGCATGAGGACGAGGTGCTCGGCGGCACCGGCCTGGTCGAAGCGGGGACGTATCTTGCCATTCTGATGGGAACGGTGATCGCGGGCTGGATTTCGGTTGAGGCGGCATCGGTGGTGGTGCTTTGCGTCGCTGGCATGGGCTGGGTTACCGGGCGCAATGTACCGCCGGCGCCGCGCGTCGGCCCTGAATTGGCGATTGATCGTAACCCGATCACGTCCTCATGGCGACTCGTCAACGCGACCATGCACATCCCGCGCTTGTTCATGGCGATCTGCTCGATCAGCTTTTTCTGGGCGATTGGCGCGGTGCTGATCATCACCTTTCCGCCGCTCGTCAAAAACCTGCTGACCGCCGACAAGGAAGTGGCGAGCCTGGTGATCGCGCTGTTCTCGATTGGCGTCGCCATCGGCTCGGTGGTCATCAACTCGCTGTTGGGGGGCAAGATTTCGGCGAAATATTCGGCGGGATCGGTCATTGCGATGGGCGCGTTTCTGGTCGCCTTCTCCCTTATCGCACGGACGTGGACCGGCGCGGCCAGCGGCCATCTCTACACCGTCGGCGAATTCATCGAACAGCCGCGTGCGCTGCTCGTGGTTGGCACGCTGACGGGTGTTGCGATTACGGGCGGGATGTATGTCGTGCCGCTCTACGCTTTCCTCACGACGACGGTGACCAAGGATCAGACCGCGCGCACCGTTGCCGCCAACAATGTCGTCAATGCCGGATCAATGGTGACGGGTGCGGCCGTCGTCATCGCGCTGACCGCGATGGGGGTGACGCCGCAGGACATGATGCTGATCGCCGCTGCCTGCTGCCTGGTCGCCGCCTGGCTCGGCCATAAGCTCCACAAACTCTGCGACTAGCGCGCCCTGCGGCTCAGGCAATGAAGCTGTAGATGCAGACGAAAAAGGCGGTGAAGCTCAACACAAAGAGCTTCAGGTCCTGATCCTCGCTGCGCGCGCGCCTGTTGACGGTCAGCCTGAGCGTGGAGCGGAACGGATGCCCGGTGGTTGCGGGCGCGAAGATGCGTGCCTGTGCCATGCATTGAGTTAACGCCTTGTTTACGATTTTGGCCATCAAACAAGGTGGTTAACGCCTGTGCCGGGGCGGGACGGCTCAATCCGGCACAGCCAGCGCGCGCTCCATCGCCGCCATTGCCTGTCGCTCAACCACCAACGACAAGAGGCTGAGGTCGTTCATCAGCGTCACCGGATCCTGCCCCTCAAGCCCCGACAATGCCTGTTTCAGCCAGGGGCTGGTCGCGGGGTGACGGAGCAGCCAGTCGATCTGCGCAGCCGCGGTCATGCCCAGTCGCTCCACTGCGGCGCGCCACGGACGCGGGCGCGCACCACGCCTGCCTCGTCGATCGCGAACAAGTGCAGCCAGCCATGATCGACAAGATGCCGGACGCTGTCGTGCCGCGCGATGACGCCATCGATCGCGGCAATCGGCGCGGCGATGACGACGGTCAGCCGCAATGGATCATGCACGAAATCGCGCCCATCATGCACCGATTGCAGCGGCAGCCCCGCTTTCAGGTCACCGGCATTGCCCTCCAGCACGCCGACGGTGCCGACCACATTATGCAGCACCTTGTCACCGGCGCCAAAGGCGGCGTTGTTCACGGTCGATCCGTAATATTGCAGATTAATCCAGCTCGCGACCACCATCGGCGCGGTCATGATCAGCTCGAGCGTCGCGAAACCCTTGTCCTGCCGCCAGTCATAGCCGTGGAGGAAAGCGCGCCCCTGCAGATTGAGCTGGCGAGTGATGCTGCGCGGGCCCGCGATGAACGCGGCGCAGCCCGCCAGCCCCCATTCGGGCCGCACCTGGCTCCAGTCGCGCGACCGGGCCACGATGGCGGCATGGGCGTGGCGATCAGGTGCGATGCCCAGCCGGGTCGCGCGCAGCAGCCGGGTATGGCCTGCCGCCTCGCTCAACCGGCGGCGCAACACCGCCAGGTCTTCGCGATGCGTTGCCGGCGCGGTTTCAAGGTCGAACAGCGCGACCTCATCGGTCGTCGTGTCGTGCAGCGCGGCGACAAACACCGTATCGTCGGGCACGACAATGCCCCGCGCGGCAAGGCCGTCGCGAACCTCGGGGTCGTTCAGGATAGCGGCGGCAACGCGCGCATTCGCCTCACCGCTATGGCCACCACAGGCGCCGCAATCGAGGCCCGCCGCGTGGGGGTTGTTGACCGTTGTCGCGCCATGCCCGGCGAGCAGCACCAGCCGCGCAAAGCCTTGCGTCAGCGACATGGCGCGCAGCACCGCCTCGGCCATGTCGACCCGTTCGCTGGCGCCAAAGCCGGTGGCGCGGCCGCCCTGCGTTTCGGCGGCGATATGCGGTCCCAACCGTGCCGCGACCCCAGGCGACAGCCCGTCCGAGCGTGGATGCGCGACCGGGCGCGTCAACCCCAGCGCATCGCCCACCAGCTTGACGGCATAAATCAGCCCCGCCGTCTCCACAAAGCTGAACGATGATACCGCCGACAGCTTGAAGGCTTTCCACGCCTTGAACAATCGCCGCCGCAACCGCCGCAGGCCCAGGACGCCGGCTTCCTCGTCCGCCGACATCCCCTTCACGCCTTCGCGCACGACGAATTTCGGCGTCAGCAGCACCGGGCATTGTGCCCCGCCCCGGCTGCGGCCGATCGGCACATATTCGATCGGGAAGCCGTAAAAGCCCGCAAAGCCCAGCGTCTCCACCCCTGGCCAAACCATTTCGAGCGCGCGGCGATACACTTCCGATCGCACATCGATACAAAAAGCCGCCTGGAGCGGCGGCCGCTCCCCCGTCTGCATCCCCGACCGCGCCGGCTGCAGCGCCGCGATAAGCTCGCGTTGATAGCGTGTTTCCGCGTCGTGCAGGGCCGCCAGACGCCCGGCAATGCCTGCCCCCCCCATCGCCGGGTCGGCTGGCCGCGCTGCCGTCGCCATCGCCTCAGCCCAGGCGGCGCGGAATATGGGGTCAGTATTGGACTGGTAGAGCGCATAGCCCCACACCACGCGCACCGCGAGCAGCTCAACGAGCGTCGTATCAGGGCGATCGTACAGCGCCGACGTCCACACTTTCTGCCGCGCGAAGGACGCCCAGCCGCGGATGTCGAACAGCGCGCGGAACAGATAATCCTCGCGCGCCTGCGGTGGCACGCCGAGCGCCTCGACCACCATGGCAATCGCGGCGCGGGGATCATCGGGCGTCGCCGCGACGGTGGCGCGAAAACCGGCAATGCCCATCGCCTCGGCATTCAGGTCATGCGCCATCGCCGCCTTCCACCCGGCGTACAGCCCCAGCCGCCGCGACGGCGCGCGCCACACCGCCTGACCTTCGTCGAAATAGGCGGCGCACCAGCGGGAAATCTCATCGATCATGAAGGCTGTGCGCGACGCCTGGCGGTCGCCGCCGGCCAGGCCATCGAGCAGTTCGGCGAGTGTGGTAACCGTCGCGGCGGGCGGCATTTCCGCTGCTACCCCCATCCCCGCCGGTGCCAGCGGCGGCGGCAGCATATCGACCCGCCCAATCCGCCTGAGCGCCACACACGCCTCTTCAAACGGCCGGTCGA